>JAGWRY010000237.1 GCA_028869495.1 Elusimicrobiota bacterium
GCCGGCCCGCAGTGGGGCGTCGACCTCGTGCGCACGACCGCGTCCGCGCGCCAGGTCGTCGTCGCCGTCGACGTCTCCCTGTCGATGCAGACCCCGGACGTCGTGCCGACGCGCCTCGAGCGCGCGAAGTCGTCCTTGTCCCTGCTCCTCGACCAGCTGAAGGGGGACCGCGTCGGCGTCGTCGCCTTCGCCGGCGACGCGCAGGTCGTCTGCCCCCTGACCGACGACGTCGAGGCCGCCAAGGAGCTGCTCGGCGCGCTCGAGGTCGGCGCGATCCCGACGCCGGGGACCGCGATCGGCTCGGCGATCCGGACCGCCGCCTCGATGCTCGGCCGCTACCCGGGCGACAAGAGCGTCGTCCTGCTGACCGACGGCGAGGACCACCGCTCGCACCCGCTCGGCGCCGCGCGGGAGGCCGCCGCCTCCGGCGTGCGCGTCTTCACTGTCGGCATCGGCACGACCGAGGGAGAGCCGATCCCGATCGGCGGGGGCGGCTACAAGAAGGACTCTCAGGGGCGGACCGTCGTCAGCCGCCTCGGCGAGACGACGCTGATGCAGATCGCGAGGATCACCGGCGGGACCTACTACCGCACGAGCCCCGGCGAGGACGAGATATCGGACATCGCCGCCAAGATCCAGGCCGGGCGCGCCGCGGGAGGGATCGCCGGCACCGCCCAGCGCTGGCACGACCGCTACGCGTGGCCGCTGGGGCTGGCCTTCCTGCTATTATTGGTCGAGATGCTGCTGCCGCTCGTGCCCGTTCCGCGCCCGCGCGGGGCCGCTCCCGCGGCCCTCGCCCTCCTCGCGCTCCTCGCCGCGCCGCCGCGCGCGGGGGCCGCGTTCTTCGAGGGGACCCTGCGCGACGCCAACAAGAACTACGCGCAGGGCCGCTATGAGGACGCCCTCGCCGGCTACGGGGACGCGTCCGCCGCGCGCCCGTCGGACCCCCGCCCGGTCTTCAACGCCGGCGACGCCCTCTACCGCCTCGACCGGGATTCCGAGGCGGCCGGCGCCTTCGCGTCGGTGGCCGCCCGCGAGGGCGCGCCGATCCCCCTGCGCGCTTCCGCGTTCTACAACCTCGGCAACGCGCGCTACCGCGGCGGCGACTACAAGGGCGCCGCCGACGCCTATCGCCGCTCGCTGATCCTCTCCCCGGACGACGCCGCGGCGCGCCTCAACCTCGCGATCGCGCTGCGCAGCATCCGGCACCCGCCGCCGAAGGACCGCGGCGGGAAGAACAAGAACCAGCCGCCGAAGCCCAAGCCCGGCGGCGGGAAATCCTCGTCGGGCGGAGGGCAGAACCGGCCGAACCAGCCGCCGCCGCGCCCGCAGGACCGGATGTCGCAGGAGGACGCGGACCGCGTCCTGCGCGCGGTCGCGCAGCGCGAGAAGGCCGCCCAGCAGAAGGCCGGCTCTCCGCTCAACGACTACGGCAAGGAACGCCCGAAGCCTCCGCCGAACGGAGACGACTGGTGAGGCTCCTCCCGCGCGCCGCCGCGCTCGCCGCGCTCGCCGCGCTCGCGGCCGCCCCCGCGCGCGCGGCCGTCACGGTGACGGCCGAGGCCAGCCCGACGCGCGTCGCCCGCGACGGGCAGATCACGCTCTCGGTCACCGTCTCCGGCGACACCAGCTCCCTGCCCCAGCCGCAGATGCCCGAGATGCCGGACTTCGCGGTCTACAGCTCCGGCAGCAGCCAGAGCCTCAACTGGATCAACGGGCAGGTCTCGGCCAGCGTCGTCTACACCTACGTCCTCTCGCCGCGCAAGGAGGGGCGCCTGCGCATCCCGCCGATCCCGGCGGGCGGCGCGAGCTCCGCGCCGATCGAGATCGAGGTCCTCAAGGCGGACGCCGCGCCGGCCGCCCCGGCGGCGGCCTCCGGCCCGCCGTCCGCGCCCGCCCCGTCGGCCCGCGCGGAGGGGCGCGGCGTCTTCGTCAAGGCCTTCCTCGACAAGACCCGCGCGTACGTCAACCAGCAGGTCACGCTGACCGTGCGCTTCTATTCCGCGGTCCCGCTGGCCGGCGACTCGCAGTACTCGCCGCCGGCGCTGACCGGGTTCCTGTCCGAGGACCTGGCGCCGGTGCGCACCGGCGCCCAGACCATCGGCGGACGCGAGTACAAGTACTCGGAGATCAAGACGGCCCTGTTCCCGGTCCAGCCGGGGACCCTGGTGATCGGCCCGGCGACGGTCAACTGCCAGGTCCAGGACCTGCAGGGCGCGGACCCGTTCTCGCCCGACTTCTTCAACCGCTTCTTCTCGATGGGCGCCTCGCGCCCCGTGTCCGTCCGCTCGGAGCCGCTGACGCTGAAGGTCGAGCCCCTGCCGCCCGGCGCCCCGAAGGGCTTCACCGGCGTCGTCGGCCGGCTGACGGCGAAGGCGTCCGCGGACCGGACCTCGGTCAAGGCCGGCGAGGCGGTCAACCTGACCGTGACGGTCTCGGGGACCGGGGACGTCAAATCCGTCCCGCAGCCCGCGCGCCCGGACCTGCCGTCCCTGCGCTTCTTCGACACCGAGAGCTCGGCCTCCGCCGCGAAGTCCGGCGACGAGATCGGGGGGACGAAGACCTTCCGCACCGTCGTCGTCCCGCGCGTCTCGGGCGAGATCCGGATCCCGCCCTTCTCGTTCCCGTACTACGATCCCGCGCGCCGCGCCTACGAGACCGCCGCGACCGCGCCGATCGACCTGCGCGTGGCGCCCGGAGCGCCGGGCGCGGCC
>JAGWRY010000238.1 GCA_028869495.1 Elusimicrobiota bacterium
CCGCCTCGTCGTCGGGGGGGGCCTCGACCAGAAGCGTCGCGGAAACGCCGGCGCCGAGCCGGATCGTGCGCGGCTCCCCCGGGTTCACGGCGACGACCCGCATTTGCGGCATCTCGAAGGGGTGCAGGCTCATCATGATGTGGAGGTTGAAGCCGCCGTCGGCGGGCATGATGGACGCGGAGAAATCGTAGTTCCCGGCGTGGGGCGAGTTCATTCCTTCGGCGGAGCTGTCCCCGGTTTTCGGGAGCAGGAGCGAGACGGAGCGCCGCCGTCCGCTCGGGGTGTCGAGCTCGGACGTCAGACGGTAGTTCTTGGAGCCGCGGCGCGGGCGCGCGACCCCGCCTTCGAAGACCCCGCCGCGGGGCGCGAGGCCGAGGGAGACGCGGAAGTCCCCGCCGCGGTAGACCGTCAAGCGCTCCCCGCGGCGGATCTCGACGACGGAGGCGTCGTCGAAGGTCCGTTCGCCCGCGCCCGGGCGCCCCACCGCCACCATGTAGCTGAGCGTGAACGCCCGCCCGTCGGGCTTCAGCTCGCCTTCCACGACCATTTGGGGACGGGCGCCCGCGGCCGCCCGCTCGAAGTGGAACTTGCGTTCCGGACGGATCGTCACGACGCGACGGTGGAGGGTCCGTCCCTCGGCGATCTCGACGGCGAGCTCCAGCGCCCGCGGCTCCAGCGCCCGCGCCTTCGCGCAGGCGGACTTCACGCCGTACCGGCAGGCGCTGCGGTAGTCCTCGCGCGCGAATTCCTTGTTGCCGCGGAGCTCGTAGGCGCGCGCGCGGTCGGCGTAGGCCCGGCCGAAGCGGATGTCGAGGGCGACCGCCTTGTAGAAGTCGTTGAGCGCGTCCTCGGTGCGGCCCGCCTTCATCAGCAGCTCGCCGCGGCGCGCGAAAGCCTTCGCGTTCTTCTTGTCGGTCTTCAGGCAGTGCGAGTAGTCGTCCAGCGCGCCGGCCTCGTCGCCGCGCCGGTCGCGCAGGCCGGCGCGCGCGCAGTAGACCCTCGCCCGCGCGAGCCGGCCGTCGGTCGGCTTCCACACGGTGAGCGCGTTCGAGTAGGATTCGAAGGCTTGCCGGGGCTCCTTCTCGCGCTCCTGGCGCGCGGCGCGCGCGGCCCAGGCCTGGAACGACTCGGCGCGGGACGGGAGAGGCGCGGCGAGAAGGAGGAGAAAGGCGGCGGCGAGGGCGCGCGGGCTCATGGCTTATAATGGGAAGCGTAGCACCGGCCCCGGGGGGCGTCAAGTCCGGCGCCTTCGAAAAAACCTTGTCTTCGTCGAGCGCCTTTTGCTATAGTGTCCGACATCATGCAGATCTACGAGACGGTGCTGATCTTGAAGCCGGTCATGTCCGACCCCGAGGTCGCCGAGTTCCTCGAGAAGACGAAGCAGACGGTCGCCTCCGAGGGCGGCGAGCTCGTCAATCACGAGGTGTGGGGGCGGCGCAAGCTGACCCACTTCATCGGCAAGGCCCGGGAGGGCGTGTACGTGTACCTGAAGTACAAGGCGGCGCCGTCCCTTCTGAAGAAGCTCGGCCACGGCTTCAGCGTCTCCGACAGCGTCCTGCGCGACATGACCGTCGTCGCCCGCGAGCGCAAGATGCGCGAGAAGAAGGCCAAGAAGCCCAAGCCCGCCGCCGCCGCCGCCGCGACGTCCGCGTCCGCGCAGTCCTGACGATGGTCGACATCCGTCTTCCCGAACAGAACACCGTTCTCCTGGCCGGGAACCTGGTCAAGGACCCCGATCTCAAGTACACCGCGAGCGGCACGGCGATGTGCCGCTTCCGCATCGGCGTCAACCGCCGATACAAGGACCCGAAGAGCGGGGAGTGGAAGGACGACTCGACGTTCGTCAACGTCGTGACCTGGCGCGAGGCGGGCGAGCGGTGCGGGAAGGTCCTGAAGAAGGGCAGCCCGGTGCACGTCGAGGGCCGCCTGCGCAGCTACGAGTACCAGGACAAGGAGAGCGGCGCGAAGCGCTCGATGCTGGAGGTCGAGGCGCGCCGCGTGCAGATTTTGGAGAAGTCGTCGTCCTCCGCCGGTCGGTCCGGCGGCGCCGACGCCGAGCCGGGCCCGTCCGCCGGCGCTGACGCTGACATCGAGGAGGTCCCGTTCTAATGTCTGTCGACCCGAACGCCGCGCCGTCCGCGGCTCCCCAGTCTTCCGCCGCTTCCGCCGCTCCCGCCGCCGCGACCGCGGGCGCGCGTCCGTCTTCGGCCGCCGCCGCCGGGGCGGCCCGCCGCGACGGCCGCCGCCG
>JAGWRY010000239.1 GCA_028869495.1 Elusimicrobiota bacterium
ACGACGACGCAGCGGCCGAGCTGGCCGGCCAGCGAGCGCGAGAGGGCGGCCGTCGCGGGGCCGCCGGAGGCGCGCAGGACCTCGCCGACGCCGGGGATCAGGCGGTCGCAGACGGACGCGACGGCCTCGGGCGTCACGTCGCGCGGACCGAGGCCGGTGCCGCCGGTGAGGACGACGGCGACGGCGGACTTGGAGGCGCGGCGGATGACGGCCTCGATCGTCGGTCGATCGTCCGGCACGGCGACGGAGCGGCTCACGGAGAACCCGATTTCACGCAGACCGGAAACCAGGAGAGGACCGGACCGGTCGACGGCCTTCCCGGACGACGCTCGATCGGAGACCGTCACGGCGACGGCTTTCCCAAGCTTCGGGCGGAGCGGCTTCGCCGCCGCCCGCGGCGTCTCGGCGGGGTGGACCCAATGGCCGCGCTTGCCGCCGTCCTTGAAGACCAGGCGGACGTCCTCGATCGTCAAGGCGGGGTCGACGGGCTTCACGAGGTCATAAACGCAAAGAAGCGCGCCCATGACGCCGGACAGGGCCTCCATCTCGACGCCGGTCTTGGCGACGGTCGCGGCCTCGCAGACGGCGCGCACGGCGGGAAGCCGAGCGTCGAGGGCGAAGTCCACGCTGACGCGGTCGAGCGGCAGGGGGTGGCAGAGGGGCAGGAGCTCGGCCGTGCGCTTGGCGGCGAGCAGGCCCGCGGCCTGGGCCGGGCCGAAGGGGTCGCCCTTGGGGAGCCGGCCGGCGCGCAGGAGGGCGAAGGCGCGCCGGCCCAGGCGCAGGACGCCGGTCGCGGCGGCGCGGCGCGCGGTCGCGGGCTTGGCGCCGACGTCGGCCATGCGCGCGCTCATCCGCCGATCCTCGCGAAGGTGCGGTTGTCGCCGACGCGGCCCTCGGGCAGGTAATGAGAGGGCTCCTTGAGGCCGAGGAGCGCGCGCAGGCGCTCCTGCAGCGCCGCGCGGTCCTCGTCCCTCTGAAGGAGATCGCGCAGGGAGCTCTCGCCTTCGGAGAACAGGCACAGGCGCAGGCGCCCGCGGCTGGTCACGCGCAGGCGGTTGCAGGACGCGCAGAAGTCCTTCGCGTAGGGCGCGATCAGGCCCAGCGCGCCGGGGACGCCCGGGCGCCGGAAGCGGCGCGCGGGGCCGTCGGCCTCGGCGCGCGGCTCCTCGACCCAGCCCTCGGCGAGCAGGCGCGCGGCCAGGGACTCCGCCTTCATATGGCGCGCGGCGAAGAAGTCGGCGTTGCCGGCGGTCGGCATCAGCTCGATGAAGCGGACCTCGACGCCGCGCGCGGCGGCGAAGTCGGCGAAGGCGGCGACCTCGCCGTCGTTGACGCCCTTCATCAGCACCGCGTTGACCTGGACCGTCATCCCGGCCGCGCGCGCGGCGTCGACGCCGGCCAGCACGTAGGCGAGCTCGTCGCGGCCGACGATCTCGGCGAAGCGCGCGCGGTCGAGCGAGTCGACGCTGACGTTGACGGCCGACACGCCGGCCGCCGACAGCGCGGGAATCAGGCCCGCCAGGCGCCGGCCGTTCGTGGACAGGGCGACGCGGCGCACGCCCGGGGTCGCCGCGGCCGCGGCGGCGATCGCGGCCAGGTCGGGCCGCAGGGTCGGCTCGCCCCCGGTCAGGCGCACCTTCCACATCCCGAGCCCGGCGCAGGCGGACAGCAGTCGGCGGATCTCGGGGAGCGCGAGCGGCGGCTCGGCTTCTTCCTTCTTATAGCCGTGAGGCAGGCAGTAGCGGCAGCGGTAGCCGCAGGCGTCCTCGACGGACAGGCGCAGGTAGACGAAGCGGCGGCCGAGGGCGTCGACGAGGGGCACGCCCCATTATACAAAGGACGGACGCGCGCTCCGGACGGCGCTAGGAGAGGATCTTGCCCGCCGCGAAGTAGCCGGCGCCGCCCAGGAGCGCGGCGCCCGCCAGCGCGCCGATCGGGCCGCCGAGCAGGAAGCCGAGCAGGCCGCCGAGGAGCGCGCCGCCGACGCCGACCTTGAGCGGGACCGAGCTGTAGGGCTTCTTGCCGCTGCCCATCTTCGAGATCTCGCTGACCAGGTCGTCGGTGGACGTCGCCGGCGAGGGCGGCGGGGCCAGCGTCAGGTCGGCGCCGCCGACGCCCGGCGCCGCGGACGGCGTCAGCAGGGGGAGCTTGGAGATCGGCTGGGTCCCGGGCGCGACGACGACCGGGCCGGCGGGCCGGCCGTGGTTCACCCCGCCGTCGAAGACCTTGCCGGCGCCCAGTCCCGCGCCGACGGCGGCCTTGGCCTGGTCGAGCGCGCCGCCGTGCGGGCCGGCGACGACCTTCGGCGAGGTCGGCTCGGACGGCGGGGCCGGCGTCTTCGCCGCCGGGCCGGACGCGGGACCGGAGGCCGGGGCGGGGCGCTTCGCCGGCGACGACGGCGTCGGCGCTTTCGCGACGCGGTTCGGCGGCCTCACGGTCCGGACCGGCGTCTTCGCCGGAGCCGAGGACGGCGTCCCGGCGGGCTTGGCCGGCGCGGGGGCCTTCTTCGGCGGCTGGGCGGCGGCGAGCCGGGCGGCGCGGCGCTGGGACAGGATCGAGGCCAGCTGGGCCGCGGCGGCCTGGCCGCGGGCCGGGGCGTTCTGCGCGACGCTCGAGGCCGCGTAGGCGGAGAGGTCCTGGCGGTACTTGTCGAGGATGCCGGCGACGATGCGCGGGGTCAGCGAGAGCAGGCCGGTGCTGACCTTGCCGTGGTTGGAGGCGAGGTCCTCGTCGACCTTGTTCAGGTAGTAGATCAGGTTGTCGCGGTCGGACTGCGTCATCGACTTGACGCGCTGGGCGGTGTAGGCGCGCATCTCGGGCGTCATGATGTCGGCCCAATTGCGGTAGGTGCCGTCGAGGGCCAGGTCCGGGTGATGGCTCTCGACCGCGGCGAAGGAGACGAGCTTGCCGCGCCACTCGGCGATGAAGAGCGGTCTCAACTGGGGATCGTCGAGGGCGACGCGGCCTTCCGCGTCGAAGGCGGCGGACTCCTGCGGCCGGGCGAGCAGGGCGGCCAGCACGGCGCGCTCGTCCCAGTGCGGGCCGTCGGTCTGGAGATCGCGCATCGCGTCGGCGACCAGGCCCGGGTCGGCGGCGCGCGCGGGGGCCGCCGCGGCGAGCGCGGCGAGGAGGACGGCCGGAGCCAGGAGCTTCCTGAAAGCCATATCCTTGCGGGGAGTATAGCCGCGCGCGAGCGGAGGTCCCAGGAGCGGAAGGCCCAGACGGGCGGGGCCCGGTGGGCCCAGGCGTGCCGGAGTTGCAATGGTTTCACGCGCGGCGGCGGGGCGAATTGTTATCATCGCGGCGATGAGAAGATCCGCTCTGGCCGCCGTCGTCCTCGCCGCGTTCGCGCTGTCCTCCTGCGCGAGCCTTCCGCCGCCGCCGCCGCGCCGCCCGCGGCGTCCGCCGTCGAAGCTCGCGAAAGCGATCCTGCGCACCGCGCGCGCGTATCTGCCCGAGGAGAGCCGGGACCTGAGGACACCGAGGGACTGTTCGGACTTCGTCGACCGGGTCTTCCGCGCGAACGGCGTCCGCCTGCCGCGCACGTCGCGGGAAATGTGGCGCCTGGGCCGGCCCGTTGCTTCCCGGAACCTGCGGATGGGCGACCTGCTGTTCTTCTCCGGCGCGCGCGGCGGACGCCGCGTCGGCCACGTCGCGATCTACGACGCGGACGGCATCTTCATCCACGAGGCGAGCCCGGCGGACGGAGTGCGCCTGCAGAGCCTCTACAGCGACTATTACCGCGAGCGCTACCTCGGCGCGCGCCGGATCCTGAGCGACTAGGAGCGTTTTCCATGGCGAGGAAGGACGAAGGCTACAAGAAGACGACGCGGATCGTGCACGGGGCGGCGCGGACCGCGCGCTGGGACTATTCGCATCACGTCGTGCCGCCGCTGACCGCGTCGACGACGTTCCGCCTGGAGTCGGTCGCGCGCGGCGCGCGGGGCTTCACCGAGTTCGGCTCGTTCCGCTCCGAGGAGACGGCCGAGCCGGTCTACATCTACGATCGCCTCGACGAGCCGACGCGGGGCCTGCTCGAGAGCCAGGTCGCCGCGATGGAGGGCGCCGACTTCTGCCTGGCCTTCGCGTCCGGGATGGCCGCCGTCTCGGCCTCGCTCGGCGCGGTCCTGACGGCCGGCGACGAGGTCGTCGCGCACACGCTGATCTACGGCTGCACCCACTCGCTGCTGACGAACTGGTACCCGAGGCTCGGGATCAAGGTCAAGCGCGCGGACTTCACCGACCTGAAGGCCGTCGCGAAGGCGATCGGGCCGCGCACGCGCGCGCTGTACTTCGAGTCGCCGGTCAACCCGACGCTCGACCTCGTCGACCTGCGCGGGGTCGCGGAGCTCGCGCGCCGCGCCTCGAAGGGGCGCCGGCGCCGGGTCCTGTCCGTCATCGACAGCACGTTCGCGACGCCCTTCTGCCAGCGTCCGATCGAGCACGGGATCGACCTCGTCGTCCACTCGCTGACCAAGAACATCGGCGGCTTCGGCACCGAGATCGGCGGCGCGGTCTGCGGCCCGAAGGACCTGTTCCCGGACGTGATGGGCTACCGCAAGGACTTCGGCGGCGTGCTGTCGCCGAAGGCGGCGTGGAACATCCTGGTCTACGGCGTGCCGACGATCCCGCTGAGGATCAAGCGCCAGCAGTACACGGCCCTGCAGGTCGCGCGCTGGCTGGAGAGCCAGCCGCTCGTCGAGGAGGTCCGCTATCCGGGCCTCGACAACTTCCCCCAGCGCGCGCTGGCGCTCAAGCAGATGCGCGACTTCGACGGGGGCTTCGCGCCGGGCAACATGATCTACTTCCGTCTCGACCCGCGCCGCGCCTCCGGCGCGAGGTTCGTCGACCACGTCGCCAAGCACGCGTACTGCGTGACGCTCGCGGTCAGCCTCGGCCACACGAAGACGCTGATCGAGATGCCGTCGGCGATGACGCACTCGGCCTACGCGGGCTCGGGCCCGATGCGCGAGCACGGCGGCATCCGCCTGTCGATCGGGCTCGAGAGCCCGGTCGACATCATCCGCGACCTGAGCGCCTCGCTGAAGGCCGTCTCCCGCCGGAAGTGAACGGCGGACGGACGACGGCGAACCACGA
The DNA here is from genome assembly GCA_028869495.1 of Elusimicrobiota bacterium. Lineage (GTDB taxonomy): Bacteria > Elusimicrobiota > Elusimicrobia > UBA1565 > UBA9628 > GWA2-66-18. Next base: position 5,098 of record JAGWRY010000239.1, read on the forward strand.
AGACACAAAGACACGAAGAACGGAGAAAGGGTTAAAAACGGATTCCGTTGGCCGTTAACCTTCCAATCCGTTCATCGCCGCGCCGGGACTTCGCGTCTTTGTGTCTTCGTGGTCCGATCCGGCGTTTCGTCTTTTAGGCGGAAGATCATCGTCCCCTCGTCGGGGGCGGCGAAGACCTCGTCGGCGAGCTTGTTCTCGGTCAGCCAGGCGGCCAGCGCGGTCCCGAAGTTCGGCGGGACGTCGGCGGGGGCGAACTCGTCGCCCGGAAGAGGGACGCGCACGTGCACCCAGCGCACGCCCTTCGCGCGCATGCGCGAAAGCCACTCCCGGTCCGGGTGCAGGTCCTGCGGCTCGCAGGCGCGCCCTGCGTTCAGAGCCAGCGCGTAGGCGCCGACGCTCGACAGCCGGCCGTCCGGCGGGACGTTCGCGCGGATCCAGGCGACGGTCCTCGGCTCGTAGCCGGGGCGCGCGTCCCGGCCGCGGCGGGCGAGGAAGAGGTCCAGGCGCAGGGGCGCGGCCAGCAGGAGCGCGGTCAGCGCGGCGCCGGCGGCCGGGCGGGGCGACAGCCGGGGCTCGGCGGCCGCGGCGGCCAGGATCCAAACGAACGGGACGAGGGGGAACAGGTAGCGCAGGGAGACCCAGCGCCAGGTCAGGTGCAGGAGCAGGACGCCGGCGAGATAGGCGGCGGCGGCGAAGGCGCGCGGGTCCTCGTCGCGGCGCAGGAGGCGCCGCGCGCCGGCGGCGGCGGCGAGGAGGACGAGGAGCGCCAGCGAGGCGCGCAGGGCCGTCGGCGCGCCGGGCAGGCCGAACAGGCCGGCGCCGAGCAGGCGGTCGAGCAGGTCGACGGCGTGGCGGAACTGGACCAGCGGGTCGCCGAGGACGGCGACGTTCTGCCGCCACACCGACGGGTAGTCGGAGATCGCCGGGCCGGCGGCCAGGCGCCCGGCGAGCAGCCACAGCGCGCTCGGCAGCGCGGCTCCGGTCAAAAAGAGAGCCGCGCGGCGCGCGCCGAAGCGGCGCCAGAGGACGAGGGCGAGGACCGCGGCCAGCACGACGCCGTGCGGGCGCAGGAGGATCGCGAAGGCGGCCGCCGCCGTCAGGAGCGCGAAGGCGCGCGGGCTCTCCGCGTCCGGCGCGAAATCGACGAGCCACAGGCTCAGCGCGAGGTAGGGCGCGTAGGGCATCACGAGCCCGCCCAGGCCGAGCAGGACCGGGTTGGCGGCGGTCAGCAGCGCCGCGGCGGCGGAGGCGCCGGGGCCCAGGCGCCGGCGGGCCAGGCGCCAGGTCAGCCAAGGCGTCAGCGCCCCGGCCGCCAGCGGGACGGCGCGCAGGAGCCACGGGCGCAGGCCGCCGAACAGGACCGCGGGGACCAGCAGGAGCGGCAGGCCGGGCAGGAACTGGAAGGGCAGGCCGAGGCCTCCCGGGAACGCGAAGCGGCCATGGAGCAGGGCGCGCGCGAGCAGGACGTTGGCGGCGTCGTCGTTGAGGACGCCGACGGGCAGGCGCCGCGCGGCGAGCAGGTAGAGCGCGGCCAGGACGGCGGCGGCCGCGGCGGCCCCGGCCGCGGCCGGGCGGACGCGGGGGAGCCGGGTCATCGCGTCAGGCGCCCTCGGGCCAGGCGCGGGCGAGCTCCTCGTCGTCGAGGCCGAAGTGGTGGGCGAGCTCGTGGCGCAGGGTCAGGCGCAGCTCGCGGCGCAGGGCGGCGAGGTCCTCCGACTCGTCCTCGAGCGCGCGCTGGTACAGGTAGATCCGCGCGGGCAGGACGCCGGACGCGTCGGCGGACAGCATCTGCGCGCGCGTCGGCCCGTCGTAGAGGCCGAGCAGGGTCCCGGCGGTCTCGAGGCCCTCGGCCTCCAGGCCCGGCGCGTCCTTGACCTCGATCGCGACGTTGACGAGGAGGTCGCGGAAGGCCTTCGGGACGGCGGCCAGCTCCGCGTCGGCGAGCTCGCGGAAGCGCTCGCGCGCGAGGCGCTTCTTCACGCGATCGCCCCGGCCGCGCGCAGGAGGCGCAGGGACGCCGCGTCGGCGCGGCGCGCGACCTCGCCCTCGTCGGCGGTCAGGAGGCGGCCGTCCGAAACGACGACGCGGCCGTCGACGATCGTCCACTTGGTCCGGTGCGAGGCGCCGCAGAAGAGGAGCGCGGCGGTCGGGTCGCCGGCGGCGCCCGCGTAGTCGAGGCGCGCGGTGTCGAAGACGGCGACGTCGGCGGCCTTCCCCGGCTCGAGCGAGCCGACGTCGTCGCGGCCGAGCACGGCCGCGCCGCCGCGGGTCGCCAGGCGCAGGACGTCGCGCGCGGGCATCGAGGAGACGCCGGACTTCACGCGGTGGACGAGCAGGGCCTGGCGCGCCTCGCCGAGCATGTCGGACGTGTCGTTGGAGGCCGAGCCGTCCACGGCCAGACCGACGGCGACGCCGGCGTCGAGGTAGCGGCGCACCGGCGCGGCGCCCGAGCCCAGGCGGAAGTTCGACGACGGGCAGTGCGCGACCCCGACCTTCGCCTTCGCCAGGCGCGCGATCTCCTCGTCCGAGACGTGGACCATGTGCGCGAGCCAGACGTTCGCGTCCATCCAGCCCAGCGACTCGACGAAGTCGATCGGGCGCAGGCCGTAGCGCTCGAGGCAGTAGGCCTCCTCGTCGAGGGTCTCGCAGAGGTGCGTGTGCAGGCGCACGCCCGTCTTCTTGGCCAGCGCGGCGGTCTCCTTCATCAGCTCGGGAGAGACGGAGAACGGCGCGCACGGGGCCAGGGCGACGCGGCACAGCGACAGGCGCGCCGGGTCGTGGAACTTCCCGATCAGGCGCTCGCCGTCGCGGAGGATCTCGTCTTCGTCCTGCGTGCAGTCGTCGGGGGGGAGGCCGCCCTGCGAGGTCCCGACCGACATCGAGCCGCGCGTCGGGTGGAAGCGGATGCCGAGGGCGCGCGCCGCCTCGATCTGCGCGTCCACCAGGCCGGTCGTCCCGCGCGGGTACAGGTAGGTGTGGTCGGTCGAGGTCGTGCAGCCGGTCAGCAGGAGCTCGCCCAGGCCCACGGTCGCACCGAGGGCGGCGTCCTCGGGCGTCAGGTGCCGCCAGACGGCGTAGTGGTAGACGAGCCAGTCGAAGAGCTTCGCGTCCTGGGCGGCCGGGGTCGCGCGCGTCAGCGTCTGGCACAGGTGGTGGTGCGTGTTGACCATCCCCGGGATCACGACGCAGCCGCGGGCGTCGAGGACGCGCGCGCCGTCCGCCTTCAAATCCTTGCCGACCGCGGCGATCTCGCGGCCGCGGATCAGGACGTCGGCGTCGGAGAGCTCGGTGCCCGCGTCGTCCATCACGACGACGCGGCGCGCGTTCTTGATCAGCAGGGACGCCACGGGGCCGACGATACTAAAATTGATAGACTCCCGTCGATGAAGACCACGACCGCCCTCCTCGCGGCGCTGCTGCTCGCCGCGTCCGCGTCCGCGAAGACCCCGGGGCCCGGACCGGCGCCGGACTTCACGGTGGGGACCGTCCTGAACGCTCCGGTCCGCCGCGCGAGCCTGAAGAGCCTGCGCGGCAAGGTCGTCTACCTCGAGTTCTGGGCGACCTGGTGCCAGCCCTGCGTGGACGAGATCCCGCACATCAGCCGCCTGGCCGAGGACTACCGCGGCAAGCCGGTCGTCTTCCTGTCCGTCACCGACGAGCCCAAGGCCAAGGTCGAGCGCTTCCTTAAAACGCATCCGACGAAGGCCTGGATCGGCGTCGACGACCTCGGCGACGTCTTCAAGACCTACGGCATCGACGCGCGCCCCGCGGGCTTCCTGATCGACGCGCACGGGCGCCTGCTCGGGAGGCTGTTCCCGTCCGACCTGCGCGCCGCGGACGTGGACGCGGCGCTGGCGGGCAAGACTCCGCCCGACCTGGAGGTCTCCCCGGCCGCCTCGCCCGCGCCGGCCGGCGCGAAGCCGCTCTACGAGGTCCGCCTGGCGCCGGGCGTGGCGGGGCCGTACACCTACTCCTTCGACAAGGACGATATCGACGGGAACAACCTGCCGTTCGATCTGGCCGCGTCGATGGCTTACGGCATCGACCAGTTCCAGGTCGAGCTGGAGACGGCGCCGCCCGTCGCCGCCCTCGACCTGAGCGTCCGCTCCCCGGGCGTCCCGCCCGCGGCGGACCTCCTGCGCGAGGCGCTGGAGCGGACCTTCGGCGTGAGGGCGAAGCGCGTCCGGATCCGGCGCGAGGCCTACGTGCTCGAGCGCCTGCCCGGCGCGAAGGCGCCGACGCCGCTCGACCACCAGGGGCACGGTCCGACCGCCTACGGCGGCGGCGTCTTCCGCGGCGAGGCGACGATCGCCCAGCTCGCGGCGTTCCTGCAGTCGGAGCTGGGGGGCTTCGTCGTCGACGAGAGCGGCCTGAAGGGCTGGTACGCGATGGACCTGTCCTGGGACGAGCGCAAGCCCGAGACGGCGAAGGCGGCGCTCGAGTCGTCGCTCGGCCTCACCTGGAAGAAGGCGCGGCGGAAGGTCGAGATCCTGAAGGTCGCCTTCCCCGCGCGGAGGAAATGAGGACGTGGAGCCGCTGAGCGCCGCCGACCTCGCCGGCGACCTGCCGCGTCCCGCGACGCTCTGCACGCTGGCCGAGGTGACCGGCTCGGCGCCGCAGGCGCCCGGGGCCAAGATGTGGGTCTGGGCGGACGGGACGCTGGGCACGCTCGGCGGCGGGCGCTTCGAGGCCGAGGTGATCGCCGAGGCGCGGCGCCGCCTCGACGGCGGCTCCGCCGGGCTCAAAGAATACGTGCTCTGCCGGGAGATGGGGCAGTGCTGCGGCGGCAAGGCGAAGGTGCTCTTCGAGCCCTGCCCGCGCCGCCGCGCGGTCCACGTCTTCGGCGCGGGACACGTCGGCCGCGCGCTGGCCGCGACGCTGGACGGCCTGGACCTGGACGTTCTGGTCTACGACCCGCGCCCCGACTGGGCCGAGCGCTCGGCCTTCCCGGCCAAGACGCGCCTGGTCCCCGGCGATCCGAGGACGGTCGCGGCGGCGGCCGGCTACGGGCCGCACGACGCGGCCTGCGTGCTGACGCACGACCACGAGTTGGACTTCGCGCTGGTCGGCCTGCTGCTCGACAAGCCGCTGGGCTTCCTGGGCCTGATCGGCTCGGAGCACAAGGCGCGGGTCTTCCGCGCGCGCCTGCCGGAGGCGGTGCGGCCGCTCTGGGACCGCCGCGTGCGCTGTCCGATCGGGCGGCGCGTGCCGTCGAAGAGCCCGAAGGCCGTCGCGATCGCGATCGCGGCCTCGCTGATCGAGGACTGGGCCTTCCGTCGCGCGCCGTCGCCCGAGACGGACGTCCCGGCGCCTGCGGCATGACCGGGGCGCGCGTCCTCCTGCTCGCCGCGGGGCGCGGCCGGCGCGCGGGCGGGCCGAAGGCCTGGCTCCCCTATGAAGGGAAGACCCTGCTGGAGGCGCAGCTCGGCTTCCTGTCCGGCCTGGTCGGCGAGGGCGGGCTCTCGGTCGCGATCCAGCCCGAGTGGCGCGCGCGCGCCGCGGCCCTCTCGCCGCGCGTGCTGTGGGTGGGCGCCGATCCCGACGCGCCGCCGTTGGACACGCTCCGGCGCCTGGTCGCCGCCTCGCCGCCCGCGCGCTCCTTCGTCCTGCACGTCGACATGCCGGTCTTCGACCGCGCGGTCTGGGAGGCGCTGTGGGCGTCGCACGCGCCGGCCGCGGTGCCGGACTTCGGCGGGCGGCGCGGGCACCCGGTCCTGCTGTCTTGCGCGGCGCTGGCCGACGTCGCGCGGCTGGACCCGGCGAAGGACCGCCTCGACGCCTTCCTGCGCGCGCGCGGCGCCGCTGCGGTGCCGGTCGCCGCGGACTCGGTCCTGCTCAACCTCAACGAGGGAGCGGAATGATCGAGCTCGCGGTCCGCGGCCGGCGCGTGCTGACGGGCGAGGGCCTGCGCCCCGCCGCGATCCTGGTCGAAGACGGCCTCATCGCCGCGGTCGCGCGTCCCGAGGAGGTCCCGGCGGGCGTCCCGGTCCGCGAGGCCGGGGATCTCGCCGTCCTGCCGGCCCTGGTGGACGCGCACGTGCACGTCAACGAGCCGGGGCGGACCGAGTGGGAGGGCTTCTCGACCGCGACGGACGCGGCGGCGGCGGGCGGCGTCGGGACCATCGTCGACATGCCGCTCAACTGCTCGCCGGTGACGACCTCCCGTGCCGCGCTCGAGACGAAGCTGTCCGCCGTCGCCGGCAAGCTCGCCGTGGACGCGGCCTTCTGGGGCGGGCTGGTGCCGGGGAACCTCGGCGAGCTGAAGGGGCTGGCCGCGGGCGGCGTCGCCGGGGTCAAGGCGTTCCTCACGCACTCCGGGCTCGACGAGTTCCCGAACGTCTCGCGCGCGGACCTGGAGGCGGCGATGCCGGTCCTGGCGGAGCTGGATCTCCCGCTGATCGTCCACGCCGAACTCGACCCTCCGGGCGCGCCCGGCGGCGAGCCGCGCCGCTACGCGTCCTATCTGGCCTCGCGCCCGCCCGAGATGGAGCGCCGCGCGATCCGCCTGCTGATCGAGCTCTGCCGCGCGACGCGCTGCCGCACGCACGTCGTCCACCTCTCCGACGCGGACTCGCTTCCGGACGTCGAGCGCGCCAAGGCCGAGGGCCTGCCCTTCACCGTCGAGACCTGCCCGCACTACCTGACCTTCAGCGCCGCGGAGATCCCCGACGGCGCGACCGCCTTCAAGTGCGCGCCGCCGATCCGTTCCGCCGAGAATCGCGAGCGGTTGTGGGCGGGCCTGGCCCGCGGCACGATCGACTTCGTCGTCTCCGACCACTCGCCCTGCCTGCCGGAGCTCAAAAAACTCGAGTCCGGCGATTTCCTGAACGCCTGGGGCGGCGTCGCGGGCCTGCAGTTCACCTTGCCCGCGCTGTGGAGCGGCGCCAAACGCCGCGGCTTCGAGCTCGAGGACGTCGCGCGCTGGGCGGCGGAGAAGACGTCCGCCTTCCTGGGCCTGTCTCAAAAGGGCGTGCTGGAGAAGGGGCGCGACGCCGACGTGCTGATCTTCGACGACGCGGCCCTTTTCGACGTCGAGGCGGCGGGCGTGCGCCACCGCCACAAGACCACGCCGTACCTGGGACGGCGCCTGCTGGGCGCCGTCGAAGCCCTGTACCTGCGCGGCCTGCCCGCCTTCGAGCGCGAGCGCCCGGCGGCGGGGCGGCGCGGGCGGATGCTGCTGCGGCGAGCCGGCGGCTGGGCCGCGCGCGGCTAGCGCGCCGGGCGAGCGGCCGGCGATTTGAATGTGATTTAACGCCCGGGGGCTATGCTGTGTCCGTCGGCGAGAATCGGCGCGGGAGCTGTCCCGCGAGGAGGCTGCCATGAGGAGCGCCTGGAGAGCGTCGGTGCTGTTGCTGGCGGGGCTGCCGCTGACGTTGGCGGCGGAGCCGGTCTCTTCCTCGAACGAGAAGGCCGCGCCGCGCGCGGAGAGGCGGGAGACGCCGCGCGCGGACGAGAAGTCCGAGTCGCAGGTCCGCAGGCTCGCCGCGCGCTACGGCGTGCCGGCGCCGCAGGTGGAGGACCTGCGCCGCCAAAAGCTGGGCTGGGGGGAGATCAACGCCGCCCTGGCGATCGCGAAGAGGTCGGGCCAGCCGCTGAGCGCGATCATGGCCCTGCACGCCTCCGGCCTGGGCTGGGGGGAGATCGCGCAGAAGTACGGGTTCAAGCTCGGCGACGCCGTCGGCCGGGCCGATGGGCACGACCGTTCCCGGACGCGGGCGAGGGAGCGCGAGCGGGAGCGCGGGGAGGAGCGGGGCGAGAGGCCGGAGCGGGACCGCGCGCCGGAGTTCGGCCCCGGTCCGCGCGGGAGGCGCTGAGCCGGTCCGGGCGCGGGGCCGTCCATGAGACGCGTCCTCGCGGTCGCGGCGCTCGCGCTGGCCGTCCCCGCCGCGGGGGCGGGAGGCGGCCGCGCGGGCGGAGGTCTGAGCGCCGGCTCGGACGGCTACCGCGAGGCGCGGGCTTGGGCCTCGTTCGACCTGCCGGACTCGACGTACCTGACCCCGCGCGCCGCGCTCTACCGCTCGGACTTCCTGAACGGGACGGAGGAGGTCCTCGGTCTGCGCGGCGGCTGGCAGCCCGGGCCCTGGTCCGTGGGCGCGGACGCCTCGCTCCAGCCCCGCGTCGACGGTTACGAGAGGTCGTCGTTCGGGTTGGACGCGTCGCTCTCGGTGCCGCTGGACGACGCGCGGCGGGGGCTGTCCCTCGCGGCGGGCGGCGGCGCGACGTTCACGCGCCACTCGGACCTCTATTACGCGGCGTCCGGTCCCGGCCGCGGCCGCGCGCGCGGCGCCGCGCGCGGCGAGGAGTTCGCGGTCCGGGAGACCGACCTGTTCGTCTTCGGGAGCCTGCGGGGCCGCGCCGGCGCGCTGACGCTGCGGCTGGGCGAGAGCCTCTACGACCGCGACCTGGCCGCAGCGGACGCGCGCCGCGAGCTCGCGCCGCCGGGCAGCGGCTTCGGGGCGGCCGTCTTCGGCTTCCCGCGCACGGTCGTCGCGGTGCGCGCGCGCGCGGAGGCGACGGCGAACCTGGAGCCCTTCGTCTCCTGCGAGCGCACGACCTTCGAGCTCGGCGACCCCGCGGCGCTCTCGCTCAAGGGCGGGGCGACGCTCTACCGCGGTCGCGCGGCGCTGACCGGGTCGTTCGAGTTGTACCGACAAAGCGGCTACGCCGACCGGCGCTACGTCGCGCTCGGCGCGAGCCTGGGCTTCTGAGCGGTGGGGGCTGCGCCCGAGGGCCGTCCCGGCGCTCGAGGAGGAAGCGTTGCTCCGGTGCCGTGCGACGCTCGCCGTCGAAGGAGGGAACGCATGAGACGACTCGGGACGTTCGGGATGCTGGCGCTGGGATTGGCCGCCCTGTGGGCGGCGGCGGCCGCCGCCCAGACGCCGGATCAGACCCAGGAGCAGGCCCAGCCGCAGACGCAAGAGCAGGCGCGGGAGAAGGCTCGGGATCAGACGCGGGAGCAGGCGCGCGACCGGGAGCGGGAGCAGGTCCGCGACAAGGATCAGGTGCGTACCCGCGAGCGCGAGAAGGACCGCGACCGGGTGCGCGACCGGGAGAAGGACGAGAAGCCGCTCAAGGAGCGCGATCGGGAGCGGGCCCGCGAGCGGACGCGGGAACGGGCGAAGTCCCGAGACCGGTCGAAGGAGAGCGCCGAGGAGCGCGCCCGGGAGAGGACGCGCACGCGGACGAGGCGCGAGGAGAAGGCCGCCGAGCGCGAGCGCCGGCGGACCGTCCGGGAGCACGAGCGCGCGGCGCGCGAGGACCTGAAGTCCCGCGAGATCGAGCGCCGCGACGCCGAGATCGGCAAGGAGGCCAAAGAGGCCGGCCCCGGGCCGGACAAATAGTCCGCGCGCGCCGCGTCGCGCGAGGGGGCCCCGCGTGCGGCGGGGCCCCCATTTCGCCTACAATACGGGCATGGATTTCACCCAGCTGATCGACCTGGCCGCCGCGCGCACCGGCGGACGGGTGCTGTCGGCCAGCGACGAGTTCTTCGCGCCGAAGTCGAACCTGCTGAAGGCCGCCAAGGCGGTCTGGAAAGAAGGCCTGTACACGTCGCGCGGGAAGTGGATGGACGGCTGGGAGACGCGGCGGCGGCGCACGCCCGGCCACGACTGGGCCGTGATCAAGCTCGGCCTGCGCGGGCGCATCCTCGGCGTCAACGTGGACACGTCCTATTTCACCGGCAACTTCCCGTCGCACGCGAGCCTGGAGGCGCGCGACGGCGACGGGGCCTGGGTCGAGCTCCTGCCCCGGACCGAGCTGAAGGGCGGCGGGGACAACCGTTTCGAGATCAAGGGCGCGCGCCCGTTCACGCACGTGCGCCTCAACATCTTCCCGGACGGCGGGGTCGCGCGCCTGCGCGTCTTCGGCGACGTGGTCGCGGACTGGGAAAAGAGATCCAAGAAGGCGCTCGTCGATCTCGCCGCGGTCGAGAACGGCGGCCTGCCGCTCTCGTGCAGCGACATGTACTTCTCGCACCCGCAGAACCTGATCATGCCCGGGCGCGGCAAGGACATGGGCGACGGCTGGGAGACCAAGCGCCGCCGCGGGCCCGGCCACGATTGGGTGATCCTGCGCCTCGGCGCGGCCGGGACGCTCTCTCGCGTCGAGGTGGACACCGCGCACTTCAAGGGCAACTACCCGGACTCCTGCCTGCTCGAGGGCGTGCACCGCGCCGGCGGCGCGACGGCCGAGGAATTGGCCGGCGAGTTCGCGGCCTGGGCGACGATCCTGCCGCAGACGAAGCTGAAGGCCGACTTCCGCCACGTCTTCACGAAGGAAGTGGCCGAGCACGGCCCGTTCACGCACGTCCGCCTCTCGATCTTCCCGGACGGCGGGGTCTCGCGCCTGCGTCTGTGGGGGAGGCGCGCGTGAGCCGCGACGAGCTGGTCCGCTGGGCCTTCGCCGCCGCCGCCGGCGGCTTCTTCGTCTGGCGCTGGCTCCACTTCCGCGCCGCGCGCGCCCGCGCCGCGGCGCTGATCGCCGCCGGCGCGCCGGTCGTCGACGTGCGCTCCCCCGAGGAGTTCGCCGCCGGCTGCCGTCCCGGGAGCCTGAACATCCCGCTCGGGCGCCTGGCCGCCGAGTGCGGGCGCCTCGACAAGGACAAGCCGGTCGTCGTCTGCTGCGCGTCCGGCTCGCGCAGCGCGGCCGCGGCCGGAATCCTGAAGGCGAAGGGCTTCCGCCTCGTCGTCAACGCAGGGCCATGGACGAACACCCTGCCCTAAAGGCGCGCGGCCCGCAGAGCTCCCAAGAAGGTCGTCGTCCTTGCCGGCGCCCATCCCGCGCGCGGCGTAGCTCTGCAGGCTGACGCGGGCGCGCGGACCTCCCAGCTCATCTCATCTTGGACGGCAGGCGGATCTCCCGCCCCGCGACCATGAAGACGCCGCGGCCGCGGTGGTGGAGCGTGCGGGGATGCGCCGCGCGCGCGTCGGCCCAGGCCGCGACGACCTCGACGACGAAGAGGCCGTAGCGCCGCGCGAGGCGCGCGTCGACGACGCGGGCCTCGAGGCTTGCGCAGCACTCGGCGATCAGCGGCGCGCGCACGACGGACGCGGGGGCCGGCGTCAGCCCGAAGCGTGCGAACTTGTCGACGTCGCGCCCCGAGCAATTGCCGGCGCCGACGACCGCGCGCGCGAGCTCGGCGGTCGGCACGTTGATCGCGCACTCGCGCGTCGCGCGCAGAAGACCGTACGACCAGTCGCGGTCGCCGAGGACCAGCGCGACCAGCGGCGGCTCGAAGTCCAGCATCGTCTGCCAGGACAGCGCCATCACATTCGCCTTCCCGCCGCGGGCGGTCGTCAGCAGGACGACCGGGCCCGGCTCGAGCAGGCGGTAGACCTCGCCCAGCGGCCACGGACGCTTCCTCACGCCCGGAATGCCCGCAATGAGACGGCCATTTTCCGTAGAATAGGCCCGTGACCCTGGCCGAGCTCAACGCCCTGCCCGACGCGAAGGCCCGCGAGGCGCTGGCGCTCTGCTGCGGCTCGTCGCGCTGGGCCGCGGCGGTCGCGGCGCTCCGCCCGTTCGCCGACCGCGCCTCCCTCTTCTCCGCCGCCGACGCCGCCTGGGCGAAGGCGACGGAGGCCGACCGTCTGGAGGCGTTCTCCCGTCATCCGCGCATCGGCGATAGCTCCGCCCTGCGCGCCAAGTTCGCGGCCACGCGCGACTGGTCGCGGGGCGAGCAGTCCGGCGCCGCGGCGGCCTCGGAGGAGACGCTGGCCGCGCTCGAGAAGGGCAACGCCGACTACGAGGCCCGCTTCGGCTTCATCTTCATCGTCTGCGCGTCCGGCAAGTCCGCGGACGAGATGCTGGCCCTCTTGAAGGCGCGCCTGCCCCACGACCGCGCGACGGAGCTGGACGCCGCCGCGGCCGAGCAGGGCAAGATCACCAAAATCCGACTGGAGAAGCTCCTGACATGAGCCCGATCACGACCCACGTCCTCGACACCGCCCTCGGCCGCCCCGCGGCCGGGGTGCCGCTGATCCTCGCGCGCTCCTCGGGCTCCGGCTGGACGACCGTCGGTCGCGGCGTCACCGACGCCGACGGCCGGTGCCGCGACCTGCTGAAGAGGGGGCCGCTGAAGAAGGGCGTCTACCGCCTGACCTTCGGCGTCGCCGCCTACTTCAAGCG
>JAGWRY010000240.1 GCA_028869495.1 Elusimicrobiota bacterium
CTTTCGCCACCAACCCATTCTAGCTGATCACTTCACTCAAAGGGATATGCCAGGGCCGGCCATAGTTAGGTCTGCGCCGTGTGCTGCGGAAAAGAAAGCCGGGCGGAGGAATTCCTCCGCCCGGCTATTGCTTCAGTCGAACGATCAGCGCGCCTTGGCGAGAGCCTTTTTCTTCGGGGCCGGCTTCGGCGCCGGGGCGGATGAGACGGCGCCCTTCTCGGCGTCGTAGTAGTCGAGGCCGGAGTGGTCCAGCACTTCCTCTCCCATAAGAATCCTCAGGGTGTTCTTCAGCTTCAGGTGCTGGATGAACAGGTCGTGCTCGGGCTTGAGGTCCTCGCGGCACTGCGGGGACTTGAAGTAGAAGGACAGCCACTCCTGGATGCCTTTGAGGCCCGCGCGCTTGGCCAGGTCCAGGAACAGGACCAGGTCGAGGGCGATCGGGGCGGCCAGGATCGAGTCGCGGCAGAGGAAGTTGATCTTGATCTGCATCGGCATGTCCATCCAGCCGCGGATGTCGATGTTGTCCCAGCCTTCCTTGGCGTCGCCGCGCGGGGGGTAATAGTCGATGCGGACCTTGTGGTGGAACTTCGCGTAGAGGTCCGGGTAGCGCTCGGGCTCCAGGATCGTGTCGAGCACCGACATCTTGCTCTTCTCCTTCGTCTTGAAGGAACCCGGATCGTCGAGCACCTCGCCGTCGCGGTTGCCGAGGATGTTCGTCGAATACCAGCCGGTCAGGGCCAGCATGCGCGCCTTCAGCATCGGCGCGATCGTCGTCTTCATCAGCGTCTGCCCGGTCTTGAAGTCCTTGCCGCAGATCGGCGAGCCGGTCTGCTCGGCCAGTTCGACGAGGGCCGGGACGTCGGCCGAGAGGTTCGGCGCGCCGTTGCCGTAGGCCATGCCGAGCTTGATCGCCGCGTAGGCGTAGATCATCGACGGCGGGATGGCCGGGTCGTTGTCCTTGAGGCCCTGCTCGAAGGCCTCCAGGTCCTCATGGCAGGCGGAGCGCTCGGGCAGGATCTCGGTCGAACCGCACCAGAGCATCACGACGCGGTCGCAGCCGTTCTTCTTTTTGAACGCCTCGATGTCGGCCATCACCTGCTGGGCCAAGTCCATCTTGGTCTTCCCCTTCTTCGGGTTCGCGGCCTTGATGTTCTTGATGTAGGCGGGATCGTAGACGGGAGACATCGGCTTGATCGCCTCGAGTTCCTTCTTGACGGGCGCGAGCTGGGCCGCGTCCAGCACGCCGGCCTTGGTCGCGGCGGCGAACATGTCGTCGGCGTAGAAGTCCCAGCCGCCGAACACCAGCTGGTCCAGCCCGGCCAGGGGGACGAAGTCCTTGACCAGCGGCGAGCGGTTCTCGTAGCGCTTGCCGAGACGGATGGTCTGCAGCTGGGTGACCGAGCCGATCGGCTTGCCCAGGCCCTTCTTGACGAGCTCCACGCCCGCGATGAGGGTGCTGGAGACCGCCCCCATGCCCGGGAGAAGGACGCCGAGCTTGCCCTTAGCGGGCGGGATGCGGCTGTCGTGCTTGTTCATGTTCGTTGACTCTCCTGAGATACAGCATGATCCCGAAATAGAGCATCCCGCCGATCGCCGCGGCCCACAGGAACTCGTAGACGCAGTCGACGAAGGCGAGGAGGACGAGCAGGTAGATGAAGTCGCGCTGGGCCAGCGCGTTCTCGAGGCGGGCCAGGCGCCCGGGGAGCCCGCTCGCGGCCTCCTCGGTGACGCCGGTCTCGGGGAGGCCTCCCCGGGATCGGCGGGCCAGGCGGTGGCCCCAGGCGGTCCAGGCCGAGGCGATCACGGCGAGGTCGGCGACGGCGGCCAGGACCAGCGTGTGCGGGCCGTTGTCCTTCCAGAAGCCGAGGCCGAGGCAGGTGAACAGGGCCAGGTGGACGAGATTGTCGCTCCAGAAGTCGAGGTCGGAGCCGAGCGCGCTCTCCTGGAAGCGGACGCGCGCGAGCTCCCCGTCGCAGCCGTCGAGGACCGAGTGGAGCCAGACGATCAGCGCTCCCGGCACGTACCAGGCCCGCGTCGTGCCCAGGAACAGCGCCGCGCCGGCCAGGCCGAGCAGGCCGCTGAAGACCGTCATCATGTTCGGCGTGACCCCGGTCTCGACCAGCAGGCGCGAGACCGCCAGGGAGATGTGCCGGTCGAAGTGGCGCGCCATGAAGCCGTCCTGGCTCTTCGCGCCGGCGGCCATCAGCCACGAGACGGTCTCGTCCGAGGCGAGCGGCGACTCGAGACGGGCGTAGGAGCCCTCCGGCAGGGGGAGCTTGCGGCGCGCGACGCCCTCGTCGCGGGCCAGCACGACCTGGATCACGCCGAGGCCGGAGGCGTCCTCGAAGGCGACGGATTCCGGGTAGCGCTGGCGCGCGACGTGCGCGAGCGTCTCGACGCGCACGAAGTGATCGGCGGAGACGCCGAGGTACGGCGGCGCGCACTCCTCGGCGAGCGGGGCGCGGCCGCGGGACGCCCAGCGCAGTTCCAGGCCGGGGGGCACGCGCAGGGAGCCGGGGGCTCCGGCGTCCGGCTCCTGGACGCCGATCCAGACCTGCTTGACGCCGGCGCGCGAGAGGGTGAACAGCTGGCGCTCGAGGACGCTCATCCCGCCGACGCGCTGATCCAGGAGCGCCGGATGCGCGACCCAGAGGATCGCGCGCTCGAAGGCGGCGATCCCCGGGGCTTCAGGCACGAGAGGCCTCCGCGGCGCCGTACGCGCGCCGGATCGTCTCGAGGCAGAACGCGGCCTCGGCCAAGTTCTGGCCGCGTCCGCGCCCCGCGAGCTCGGCCTCGAAGGCCGGCCACATCGCGGCCAGCCACTCCGGGTGGGCGGAGCCGGCCGACAGCTTCTCGGGGAAGACGACGGTCTCCTCGGCGCCGTCCGCCTTCACGATCAGGCGGTCGTCGCGCAGCTCCGCGGTCCCGCGCTCGCCGGCGACGAAGGCGGCGTTCGACCGCTCGCCGGCGCGCCAGGACAGATGGATCGTCCCCGAGGCGCCGGGCGCCTTCAGCAGGACGGTCGCGACCTCGTCGACGGCGCCGGAGGGTCGCAGCACGGTCTCGGCGAGCTCGAGTTCGGCGCCGAGCAGGCGCCGCATCAGGTACAGGTTGTGCCAGCCGTGGTCGACGAGGATGCCGCCGCCGGAGACGGCCGGGTCCTTGCGCCAGTCGCCGGGCAGGGCGGAGACCGACGGGCGCGTGCGCAGGACGCGGATCTCGGCGTGGCGGATCGGCCCGAGGCGGCCGGAGGCGGCGGTCTCGAGCAGGCGCGACCACTGCGGGGAGAAGGCCCAGTTGTTGACCGAGTAGACGGCGAGCCCCCGCGCCTCCGACTCGGCGCGGATCGCGGCGAAGGCCTCGGGGTCGAGCGTCAGCGGCTTCTCGCAGAGGACCGGCAGGCCGGCGCGCAGGGCGGCCAGGACGGAGTCCGCGTGGTGAAGGGGCGGAGTGGCGACGACGATGAAATCGAGGGCCGTCTCCGAGCGCAGAAGTTCCTCGACGGTCGAATACAGGCGGGCCGACGGAACGGCGCGCGCCGCGGCGTTCCGCCGCGACGCGGTATTATCGGCGACGGCGGCGAGAGAGACGCCGGCTCCCGCGAGCGCGGGCAGGTGGGCGTTCTCGGCGATCGCGCCGAAGCCGACGAGGCCGGCGCGCTTCAGAGGCCGCGCCTCCGGCGGACCGCCTCGAGGGCCTCGCCCAGCAGGGACAGGCCGTCGAGCGCCTCCGCCTCGGAGATCACGAGCGGCGGGTTGATGCGCAGGGACGGATTGTAGGCCATCGTGAGGACCCCGCGCTTGAGGCCCTCCTCGAAGACCTCGCGGCAGACCGGCTTCGGAAGCGCCGCGCCGGTCTTCGGGTCGACGAGGTCGACGCCGAGCATCAGTCCGCGGCCGCGCACCGCGCCGATCAGCGGCGAGGAGGCCTTCATCTGCTCCAAGCGCTTGAGCATCGCGGCGCCGACCTTCGCCGCGTTGTCGACGAGCTTGTCGCGCAGGATGACCTGGAGCGTCGCGTCGCAGGCGGCGGAGGCGAGCGGGTTGCCGCCGTAGCTCGACGAGGAGCCCGACGGCTTCGACCACGGCGCGGCCGAGGCGAGCTCGGTCGACGCGACGACGCCCGAGACCGGGAACCCTCCGCCGAAGCCCTTGCCGATCGTCATCAGGTCCGGGATCACGCCCTCGTGGTCGCAGCCGAACATCCGCCCCGTGCGCCCGAAGCCGCAGATCATCTCGTCGGACAGGAACATCGCGCCGGTCTCCTTGGCGATCTCGGCGACGCCCTTGAAGAAGCCGGGCGGCGGGACGACGTTGCCGTTCGTGCCCTGGACCGGCTCGAGCAGGATCGCGGCGATCGCGCCGGTCGTTTCGCGCTTGATCATCTCGCGCAGGAAGCTCAGGCAGTGCGCGCCGCAGTCGTGCGGCTCCTTCGTCCCGAACGGGCAGCGGCGGCCGTCCGGGTAGGGCGCGAGGTGCAGGCCCGGCGCCATCGGCCCGTAGGAGTCCTTGAAGCCGTCGTTGAGCAGGCCCATGACCCCGAGGGTCTTTCCGTGGAAGCCGCCCCAGAAGCCGACGACCTCGAAGCCGCCGGTCTTGGACTTGGCCAGGCGCAGCGCGGCCTCGACGGCCTCGGCGCCGGAGCTGTAGAGCTGGCAGCGCGTCAGGCCCTTCGGCGTC
>JAGWRY010000241.1 GCA_028869495.1 Elusimicrobiota bacterium
GAGCCCCGCCGTCCGCCCGGCGGCTCCCGCCGGCGCGCCCGGCGCCCCCGCCGTGCGCGCGGCCGTGCGCGGCTTCAAGTCCGGCCAGCGCGTCAAGCACCCGCAGTTCGGGCGCGGGATCGTCGCCGAGGTCTCCGGCTCCGGCGAGACGATGAAGGTGACCGTGCGCTTCGACGACGGCCGCGTCGCCAAGCTCCTGACCCGCTACGCGCCCCTGGAGCCCGCATGAGCGTCTCCGAAGACGAGGTCCGCCGGATCGCGAAGCTCGCGCGCCTGCGCCTGACCGACGGCGAGATCCGGCTCTACGGCGGCCAGCTGACCAAGATCCTCGACGCGATGGCCGAGCTCGGGACGCTCGACACCGCGAAGACCCCGCCGACCGCCTCGGTCCTCGGGGCCGTCGACGTCCTGCGCGAGGACGAGCCGCGCCTCTTCGCGGGCCGCGAGCGCATCCTCGACAACGCCCCGGACCGCGACGGCCCCTACTTCAAGGTCCGCAAGGTGATCGAATGACTAGACGCTCTCGGGCTTTCCTTCGCGGCGTCTGCGCCGGGCGCTTCGCGTCCCGGCGTACGATGCTCGTCGCCGCGCTGGCCGCGTCCCTGCCGGCCGCCGCCTTCGCCGCCGCCCGCCGCCCGAGCCCCGCGGCGCGGCGCGATCTGGCCTCGGCGATCGTCCTGTACCACCGCCTGGAGCTGACCTCGGCGCGCGACCGCTTCGACGCCGCGATCAAGGCGTTCCCCGGCTGGAAGACCGCGGCGGGCTTCCGCGCCGCCTGCCGCTGGACCCTCGGCGACCGGGCCGGCGCGCAGGAGGACGCCCGCGTCGCCGCGCGCCTGTCCCCGAACGGCGTCGAGTCCTACGCCGCGCGCGGCAAGGCGCGCCTGATCCTGAAGGACTACGCGGGCGCGCTCGCCGACTTCCGCGCGGCCGAGAAGGCCGACCCGCGCTCCGTCGAGGGGCCCCTCGGCGCCGGCAGCGTGCTGTCCGCCCAGGGCCGCCTGAGCGAGGCCCTGCCCCGGCTCGACGCGGCCGTGCGCGCCGATCCCGAGTCGGCGGCGGCCCTGCTCCTGCGCGGCTCGGTGCGCGAGCGCCTGCGGGACTTCCGCGGCGCGGCCGACGACTACCAGGCCCTCCTGCAGATCAACCCGAAGTTCTCCTGGGCGCGGCTCTACCTGGCCAAGGCCTTGCGCGAGCTGAAGGACTACAAGGGCTCCGAGGCGGAGCTGACGGGCTTTCTCGACGACAACCCGGACCAGGAGGACGCGATCTACCTGCGCAGCAACGTCCGCTTCCTGATCGGCGACTACCGCGGCGCCGCCGCGGACCTGACCAAGGTGATCTCCCTCGACCCGCGCAAGGGCCTCGCCTACTCGAACCGCGGCGTCGCGCGCGCCGCCCTCGGAGACAAGGCGGGCGCCCTCGCCGACCTGCGCAAGGCCCTGGAACTCGATCCGACGCGGCGCGACAAGATCCAGGCCGTCATCGACTCGATCGGCGCCTCCGACGCCTCGGGCGCCGCGCCCGGCGCCCCGGACGGCGCGGCGCCGCCGCCCGACGCTGCCCCGTCGCCCC
>JAGWRY010000242.1 GCA_028869495.1 Elusimicrobiota bacterium
CGCTGCGAGGCCTGCCAGGGCGACGGGGTGCTGAAGATCGAGATGCACTTCCTGCCCGACGTCTTCGTCACCTGCGATACCTGCAAGGGCAAACGTTACAACCGCGAAACGCTCGAGATCCGCTTCCGCGACAAGTCCATCGCCGACGTGCTGGAGATGACGGTGGACGAGGCCGTCCCCTATTTCGCGGCCCAGCCGCGCATCCGCGACCGGCTGCGCATCCTCCAGCAGGTCGGCCTCGGCTACGTCGCCCTCGGCCAGCCCGCGACGACGCTCTCCGGCGGCGAGGCGCAGCGCGTCAAGCTCGCCAAGGAGCTCGCCCGCCGCGCCACCGGCCGCACCCTCTACATCCTCGACGAGCCGACCACCGGCCTGCACTTCGAGGACGTGCGCAAGCTGCTCGAAGTCCTCCAGGCGCTCGTCGATGCCGGCAACAGCGTCGTCGTGATCGAGCACAACCTCGAGGTCATCAAAACCGCCGACTGGATCCTCGACCTCGGCCCGGAGGGCGGCGAAGGCGGCGGGCGGATCGTCGCCGCCGGAACCCCCGAACAGGTCGCGGCGACGCGGGCGAGCCATACCGGGCGCTATCTGGCGCCCCTGCTCGCCCCGCCCGCGACGACCAAGACGCGCCGCCGCGCCTGAACGTCCCGCGCACGACAAAAAAACCCCGCACCGCCGGGAGGAGAACGGCGCGGGGCCAGACGGCCGGTGCAGAGGAGAAGATCCCGGCCGCGCCGCTCGTAGCCCTGCCGCTCAGGCGGCGGGCTTGACCTCGATCTTACGAGTGGTCTCGCGCGCCTTTGCGCTCTTCGGCAGCGTGATTTTCAGTACGCCCTTGGCAAAGCTCGCCGCGACCTTGTCGCGATCGACTGTCTCCGGCAGCAGGAAACTGCGCTGGAACATGCCCCAGCTGCGCTCCGAATAGACCTCGTTGCCTTCCTTGTGCTCGCTCTCGCGCTTCTTCTCGCCGCGGACCGAGAGCATGTCGTCCTCGATCGTGATCTCGACGTCCTTCTCCGCCATGCCCGGCAGTTCCAGCGAGACATGGAACCCGGCCTTGTCCTCGACCACCTCGGCGGCGGGGTCGGGCACCACGTCCTCGGTCCAGCTGGGCGCGGGTAGGCCGAACGGCCCGGCAAAGCGCTCCAACAGACGGTCCATCTCCGTGCGCAGGCTGCGCCACGGATCGACGGGCGCACGCGCCACCGGCTGCGCGGATTTCTTCACACTGACCGGCGTATTCGCCATGTTCTTCCTCCTTTGAGAAAAACCTCCGACGACGGAAGAACTCTCGCCCAAGCGGCCGCGGCCCGCCTTGATTCATGTCAAGTAATTCATCGCATGGATGTAACGCCTCGCATGGATTCCGGCGCCCCAGCGCGAACCCCCCTCACGCGCGCCTTCGCGCCCTCCCCTCACGCGCGCCTTCGCGCCCTCCCCTCACGCGCGCCTTCGCGCGACCGCCACCAGCATCGCCAGGCGCGGTACGGCGCGCAGCGGCGCCCGGCGGGC
>JAGWRY010000243.1 GCA_028869495.1 Elusimicrobiota bacterium
AGGTCCTTGCCGCGGTACTCCTCGACGACGACGCCGCCGAAGACCTTGCCCAGGAAGATCGCGCGGTCGACCGCGAAGATCAGGCTCGCGACGACCTCGTCGCCGTCGCGCGCGAGCAGCCACAGGTAGCGGTCGCTCGCGATCGCCTCCTCGCACTCGCGCGGGTCGTCGACGAGAGAGAACGGGTACGAGCCGCCGTAGACGCGGTGATAGAGCCAGCGGATGCGCAGGACGTCGCCGGGCCGCGCGCGGTCCACGACGAGGCGCCGGCCGTCCACGTCGACGTCGAGGCGCACGTCCGGGCCCAGGGGCATGGACCCGTTATAGTAATTTTCGCGCCGATTCTCGACGGAACCGTCGAACGGCAACCCAAGAGCCCGCGCTTCCCAATATAGCCAAAGAAAAATACGCAACCAACTTCAGGAAGGCGCCGAGACGCGGCTCCGGAAGGAGATGCGCCACGAAAAGATATGGTCCGAAGAAACTCAGCGCGCTCGCGAAGAAAATCGCCGCGGGAACGAACGGACGGCGCTGGGAGATCGCGCCGGACAGGAATCCGACAAACAGCGGCGCGGCGCCCATCAAAAACTCATACCGCCAGCCGATGGCGATCAGCACGAGCAACGCCCAAGCGATCCACAAGACCGCCGCAGCCGCGAGCGCCCCAAGCGCCGTGTGCAGCTTTCCCACGACGATATCTCGTTCCGACGAAAGGATAACTCCGTCCGCATCGCGCCGCAAGGACCCTCTGCGATGCCGGTTCCGGCATCGAGACTTGCTCCGGAGCAAGTTCCGATGACAGTTTTGAGATCGCCTATCCGCCCGTCTCTTCGACGGCGCAACCAGGTCCAGCGCGAGCGATTATCGTTGGCGGCGGGCGATCCGTCGCGGCGGCTGCGCCGGAGATGACCCGCGTCAGCGTCCGAAGCGGGGACCGCGCGGGATCACGCGGCGGATGCGAAACTTGGAGGCGGGGCGCGCCTCGTAGGCGTGCAGGCGCGGCGGGACGCGGTACGGGAAGCCCTCGAGCTTCTTGCGCGCGATCTTCTGGTTCGTGAAGGCCTCGATCGAGGGGATCAGGCGCTCCTCCTCGAAGGAGACGAGGGTGACCGCGTCGCCCTGCGCGAACGCGCGGCCGGTGCGCCCGATGCGGTGCACGTAGTCGTCCGGGTGCTCGGGCACGTCGTAGTTGATCACGTGCGAGACCTCGGGCACGTCGATGCCGCGCGCGGCCAGGTCGGTCGCGACCAGGATCGTGTGCCGGCCGTCGCGGAAGTCCTGCATCGCGCGCTCGCGCTCCTTCTGCGATAGGTCGGAGTGTAGGACGCCGCACTTGATCTCGCGGCGGGCGAGGCAGTGCGCGACGTAGTCGGCGCGCGCCTTCGTGCGCGTGAAGACGATGACCGAGTCCACGCCGTCGGCCTGGACGATCGCGGCCAGCAGTTCGCCCTTCTGCCCCTCGGTGATCGGGTAGAGGACCTCGGTGACCGACGAGGCCGTCCGGCGCGGCGGGTCGACGGCGACGCGGACCGGGGCGCGCATGAACTCGTTGACGACGCGCTCGACCTCGGGCGGGATCGTCGCCGAGAACATCAGCGTCTGCCGCTCGGGCGGCAGCTGGCGCATGATGCGCCGCACGTCGGGCATGAAGCCCATGTCGAGCATCCGGTCGGCCTCGTCGAGGACGGCGACCTTGACGTCCTTCAGGTGCAGGTCGTGCGAGCCGAGGAGATCCAAGAGGCGCCCGGGGGTCGCGACGACGACCTCGGCGCCCTTCTTCAGCGCGTCGCGCTGGACGTTGTAGCTGGAGCCGCCGATGATCAGCGCGCACTTGACCGGCGAGAAGCGCGCGAGCTCGCCGACCGCCTTCTCGACCTGCGCGGCCAGCTCCCGCGTCGGGACCAGGACCAGCGCGCGCACGCGCAGGCCGCCCTTGTGCGGGTCCTTGTCGCGGTCGTCGAGCAGGCGCTGGAGCAGCGGCAGGGTGAAGGCCAGCGTCTTGCCGCTGCCGGTCTGCGCCGAGCCGATCACGTCCTTGCCCGCCATCGACTCGGGCAGGGTCTTCTCCTGCACGGGCGTCGGCGCCTCGTAGCCGAGGGCGTTGATCGCGTCGACGAGTTCGCGGCGGAGGCCGAGACGGGTGAATGGCATGGCGTCGGGACCATGGTAGCACTTGCGGCCCCGATTCCTCCATAGGCCTTTTCCGTCCGGCGCGCTGGGCCCATCGGCCCGGGACCGGTGCGTCCCGGACGGCTACACTTTCCGCGATGAGACGCCTCCTCGGCGCCCTCGCGGTCCTCCTGCTCGCCGCGCCGCTGCGCGCGCAGGTCGCGCGCGAGATCCCCGTCGTCCCGCTGGACGCCTCCGCCGCCCCGGCCGCCCTCGCGCCGACGGGCCTCCTCGCCCCGGCGCTCGCCG
>JAGWRY010000244.1 GCA_028869495.1 Elusimicrobiota bacterium
CCGGCGCTCGAGCTCGCGCGCCTGTCGCGGCGCGCGGCCGGGCTCCTCCCGGCCGAGGCGCTGACGTGGAGCTTCTCGCCGGCGGACCTGCGCCAGTGGATCTCGCCGTTCCTCGTCCCGCTCTCGTCGTTCCATCCCGCGGCGGACTGGTGGAAGTGCGTCTACCTGGGCCTGGCCGCCTCGGCGGCCGCGCTCCTCGGGCTCGGACGCCTTCCGCGCCGCCGGGCGCTGGCGCTGGCCGCGCTCCTGGCCGCCGTCGCCGTCCTGATCCTCGGCGGCACGAACCCGCTCTCGCGCCGGCTGTGGACGGCCGGCCTCTCGCCGCTGCGCCTCGTGCGCTATCCCGGGAACGTGTCGTTCCTCGCGCTCCTGCCGCTGGCGGCCCTCGTCGGCGCCGGGCTGTCGGCCGCTCCGGCGGCGCCGGCCTGGACCCTTCTGATGGCGGCGGAGCTGCTGGCCTTCGGCTGGCGCTCGACGCCGCTGGCTCCCCGCGCGCTGTTCACGGAGGCGGGTCCGCTCGTGCGCGTCCTGCAGGCGCGCCTGGAGGGGACGCGCTACCTGATCTCGCCGCGGGCGCTCGAGACCGTCGGCGGGCGGAGCGTGCGCGACTGGAAATTCCGGCTCTACGGCCTGACGAACGCGCCGTACCGCCTTCGCGCCGTCGGAAATTTCGGCGAGCCGCTCGTGCCGGAGAAGAGCTACGCGTTCATGGACCGGCTCTACGGCGAGCCCGGCCCGGCCGCGGCCGCCGCCTGGATGCCGTGGGCCGGCGCGTCGCGCCTGCTGACGCCGCAGCCGCCGCCTCCGACGCCGCGGCTGGCCCCGGAGAGGAAGACGTTGTGGGACGTCTCGCGCGTCTCGCCCCGCGCGGCCCTCGCCTACCGGCTCTCGCCGGAGGCCGGCGCGGCCCTGCCCGCGGACCTGCCGGCCTCTGCGCCGAAGCCGGGCGAGCCGCTGGCCGAGGTCCGCCCGCGCGCCGACCGCTTCCGGATCTCGGGCCGCGGCGCGGGCTGGGTCTTCGTCTCGGAGCCGCTCTACCCGGGCTGGGCGGCGACGCTCGAGACTCCGCTCGGCGAGGGGGACGTCGAGCCCCTGCCGGCGCTGGGCCCCTTCATGAAGGTCCCCGTCCCTCGCGGTCCGTGGGTCCTGCGCTTCCGCTACGAC
This sequence comes from Elusimicrobiota bacterium, assembly GCA_028869495.1. GTDB lineage: Bacteria > Elusimicrobiota > Elusimicrobia > UBA1565 > UBA9628 > GWA2-66-18. The sequence goes on from JAGWRY010000244.1 coordinate 1,165, forward strand.
CCGCTCTCCTGGCGCCTCGGAGTCCTGATCAGTCTGGCCGCGTTGCTGGGCTTCGGCGGCTATTGGTATCATCGAGCCGCCGGGGGCGCGCCCCCGGCCTAGGCCATCATGTCACGCAAGGACCTCCTCGTCCTGGCCGTCTGGTGCGCGGCGGTCCTGGCCCTGCTCTCCCCGGTCTGGGCCCGGCCCGGCGCGGTCTTCTTCAACCACGGCGACCTCTACGCCTATCACGTTCCGCTGCGCGCGCTGACCGCCTCCGGACTGCAGGCCGGGCGCCTGCCGTTCTGGGACCCGTACATCCTTCTCGGCGTCCCGCACGCGGCCAACCCGCAGGCGGCGCTGTTCTATCCGCCGGCCCTGCTCGGCGACCTCTTCCCGGTCGCCCTGGCGCTGGTCTGGAGCCAGGTCTTCCACCTGCTGTGGGCCGGGGCGGGCGTGTTCCTGCTCGCGCGCCGCGGCCGCGTCGACCGCGCGGGAGCCTTCGTCCTCGCCTCGGCCTACGCGCTGTCGCCGTTCCTGGTCTACCGCGTGACCGCCGGCATCCCGACGCTCCTGGCGGCGCTGGCCTGGGCGCCATGGCTGTGGCTGGCCTGGCTGTCGGCCTTCCCGGGCCTGCTGGCCGCGGCGCTGGCCTTGCAGCTGTTTTCGGGCCACGGGCAGTTCCTCCTGATCAACCTCGCCGCGATGGCGCTGTGGGGGCTCCTCCACGACGGGCGCCTCGCGCTCCTGCGGCGCCTCGCCGTCGAGGGCGCGGCGGCGCTGGCCCTGACCGCGGTCCAGTGGGTCCCGACCGCCCAGTATCTGCGCGAGTCGGTGCGCGCGGACTGGTCGGGCGCGATGAGCGGCGCCTACTCCCTGCCGCCGGGCGCGCTGTGGACCTGGATCAACCCCGGCGCGCTGGGCGCGCCGGCGTCGGGGACCTGGCGCGACGTGCTGTCCGTCTTCTACGAGACCTGCGGAGGCCACGTCGGCCTCGTCGCGCTGGCTCTGGCGGCGTGGGGGCTGGCGCGCGGGCCGAGGCGTCTGGCGCCCGCGCTCCTCGCGGCGCTGGGCTTCCTGCTCGCGCGCGGCCCGCGCGGCCCGCTGTCGCGGGCCTTCCTCGGCTTCGCGGTGCTGTCGTACCTGCGCACGCCGTCGCGCTGGCTGTTCCTGACGGTCTGGGCCGCGATCCTGCTGGCCGGCGCCGGGTGGCTGGCCCTGCGCGCGAGGCGGCGCCCGGCGGGGGTCCTGCTCGTCCTCGCGTTCGCCGGACTGCTCCCGCTGGCCGCCTGGGACGCGCCGTACCTGCGTCCGCAGGATCCGGCGCCGTTCCTCGCGCCGAACCGGACCGTCGCCGACACGCTCGGAGGAAGGCCCCAGCGCGTGCTGACCGACCCGCAGCTCGCCAACCCGAACAAGACGATCCTGTACCGCCTGCTCAACGTCGACGGCTACGAGGCGTTCTACCCGAAGCGGATCCCGGCCTGGGCCGACGCCGTCCAGGGCGCGGTCGCCGCCGACGCCAGCCGCGTCTACGTCTCGCGCTGGCCGTCGCGCGATCTCGCGCGCGCGGGCGTCGCGGCGCGCCTGTCGCCCAAAGGCCTCGAGACGCAGAAGGCCTGGCCGCTGGCCGCCTTCGTTGACGCGCGGGGCCGGCGCGCGCGGCCGGACCCGCGCGTCTACCTGCAGAGCCCCGAGCGCTGGCGCGTCGCCGGCCTCGTGCCGGAGTCCGCGGCCGGGCTCGAGCTCGCCCTGCCCGCCTATCCCGGCTGGCGCGCCTTCGCCGACGGGGTCCGCGTCGCGCTCGAGCCCGTCGACGGCGTCTTCCAGATCCTTCCCCTTCCCGCGTCCTACCCGCGCGGCGCGGAGCTGTCGCTGACCCTCGACTTCGTGCCGACGGCCTGGGCCTGGCTCGTCCTGCTGAGCGCCGCGGCCTGGGGCGCCTGGCTCGCCCTGCTGGCCCGGAGGGGCGCGTGACGCGCCGGCGCCTGCTGGCGGCGGGAGGTCTGGCCTGCACGGGCTTCTTCCTGTGGCTGGCCCTGCGCAAGGTCCGCTTCGCGCTTCTGACGCACATCCTGGCGGGAGCGCGCTGGGGCTGGCTTGTCCCGATGGCCGCGATCGTCTTCCTGGACCTCTTGATCCGCGCGCTGCGCTGGCGCGTCCTGCTGTCGCGCGCGATCCGCGACGCGCCCGTCCTCGAGCTCCTGCGCCTGGAGGCGATCGGATTGGCGGTCAACAACGTCCTCTTCCTGCGCATCGGGGAGCTCGCGCGGGGACTGCTCGCGGCGCGGCGTCTCCAGATCCCGACCCTGGCGGCGCTGGCCAGCGTCGTCGTCGAGCGCGCGCTCGACGTCGCGGCGCTCCTGGCGCTCTTCGTCGCGGCCGCGGCGGGAGCTCCCGGCTTCGTGCCGCTCCACGTGCGGCAGGGCGCCGAACTCGTGCTGACGGGCGCGCTCGCCGCGCTCGCGTTCCTGTCCGTCGCGGAGGGCTGGGTCGCCGGGGGCGGCTGGATCGAGCGCCTGCTGCGCCCGTGGCCGCAGATGCACCGTCTGCTCGAACAACTCGCTCTCGGCGCCGCCGTCCTGCGCCAGCCGGCGGCCGCCGCGCAGGCCGCGTTCTGGAGCCTGGTCCTCTGGATCATCGACGCGGCGCTCTATTGGGCCGGCGCGCAGGCGTTCGGCCTCGGCGGCGTGATGAGCTGGTCGCGCTCGGTGCTGACGCTGTCGTGGGCGGCGGCGAGCTCGGCGCTCCCCGCCGCGCCCGGGGCGCTCGGCACCTTCGAGGCCTTCGTCCAGGACATCGTGACGAAGTTCGGCGCCTCGCCGGAGCGCGCCTTCGCCTACGCGCTGGTCAGCCACATGCTGATGTTCCTGCTCGTGACCGTGACCGGCCTGATCTTCCTCTATCGCGTCGGCCTGTCGCTGGCGGACCTGCGCGGCCAGGTCGAGAAGCGTTGAGGCCCCTGCGGATCGTCATGGTCAGCGCGGGCTTCTGGCCCGCGGTCGGCGGGGCCGAGCGCCAGGCCCTCGAGCTGTCGGCGGCGCTCGCGGCGCGCGGGCACCGCGTGACGGTGCTGACGCGGCGGCTGGGGAGCCTGCCCGCGCGCGAGAGCCTGCGCGGCGTCGAGATCCGGCGCCTGCCGGTCCTCGGGCGCGGCGCGCTCGACGCGTCCTCGTTCCTGCTCGGCGCCCTCGTCTGGCTCCTGCGCCGCCGCGCGGACTGGGACGCGGTCCACGCGCACCTGGCCGGCTCGCCCGCCCTGGCCGCCGCGGCGGCCGGGCG
>JAGWRY010000025.1 GCA_028869495.1 Elusimicrobiota bacterium
CTGACCGGCGGGCGGCTGTTCGACGGGCGCGCGCGCGACGGGGTCCTGGGCGGCGGCGGCGCGGTGGCCGGGCGCGAACTGAGCCCGGCCGAACTGCGGGCGCGGATGGGGCTGTCCCGCGCGTCGCTGCGGCGCGACTGGCTCAAGCCGGAGCCGGTCCCCGCTCCGCCGCCGCAGGCGGCGGGACCGACGCCGGTCGCCGACGCCCTGGTCTCGGTCCTCGACCGCCTGCGCTTCGGCTACGAGCAGTGCGAGGCCGCCGTCACCGAGGCGATCCGGCGCACGTTCGACCTGCCCGGACGGACCCAATGGAACGGCGGCAAGGCCTACCTGTTCGCGCGCGCCTACGACCGCGACCGCGTCGGCCTGCGCTCGCGCTTCCGCGAAGTGGACCCGGTCGCGTCCTGGCCCCCGCGCAAGGGGACCGTCCTGGACTACGGCCGCGGCTGCATCGGCTTCAGCGCGGACGCCGGCCACATCGAGATCGTGCGCGCGAACGTCTGCCGCGGCCGGCGCGGCGCGGCCTGCCCGTCGGTGCCCGTCCGCTACTACGAGAACGCGACGCGCACCTACCGGCAGGTCCGCGCCGCCGCCGCCGCGGGCTGTGTGCGCGCCTTCCAGCCCTACGAGCGGCGCTGACGGCCCCGGGATTGCTAAGATCGTCGGCATGAGGCTCGCCGCCGCGCTCGTCGTCCTTCTGGCCGGGGCCGCGTCCGCGTCCCTTCCGACGGGCGGCGACGGCGGCAGCGCCGGCTTCGCGGCCGCGTACGGCGGGGCCGCCTACGCGATCGTCACGGACCCGGGCGCGTCGGCCGGGCGCGTGATCGTGCGCCGCCTCGGCTTCGACGGCGGCGTGCTGTGGGAGGACCGCTGGGGCGAGGCGCGCGGGGAGTCGCCGGTGGACGCGGCCGTCACGGCCTGGGGAGGCTTGAGCGTCGTCGGAAACGACAGCCAGGGCTGCTTCGCGGTCCGCTGGTCGTCGCGCGGCGCGCGGCTCTGGTCGCAGGACCTGCGCGGCGGCGCCGCGTGCCAGGCGCGTTCGGTGCTCGTCGACGGGAGCGGGAACGTCTACGTGCTGGCGACCGCGACGACCGCGGGGATCTCCCAGCCGGACGTGTGGAAGATCGACCGCCGCGGCCAGGTCCTGTGGTCGTACCGGCCGAGCCGCCCGACGACGCGCTACGCGTACGCGCTGGCGCTGGACGCGGCCGGCGACGGCGTGACCGTCACGACCGCGCAGAGCGGCCCCGAGGGCTGGACCTACGCGAGCTTCGATCTCGACGCCGCCGGGAACCCGCGCTGACGGGCTTGGAAGAACGCGAAGCTAATAAGGTAGCGCCGACTTGAATCCGTAACACGGAGGCGCTAGCATGACATTGATTCCGCGCGCGCGACATGATATCATCCTGGACGCCGTCCCGCTCTTTTTTCTCGTTCTCGTGCCCAGTTGGCGCAGTGGTAGCGCGTTCCCTTGACATGGGAAAGGTCATAGGTTCAAATCCTATACTGGGCACCATTTTTTTGCCCGAGGAGCCCGCCTGATGCCCGCCGCCGACGTCGTGCACTCCGCCGACCCGAACTCTCCCGAGGCCCTCGACGCGCTGCGCCACTCAACCGCGCACGTGATGGCGCAGGCGGTCCAGGAGCTCTTCCCCGGGACGAAGATCACGATCGGCCCCGCGATCGAGAACGGCTTCTACTACGACTTCGACTCCCCGCACCGCTTCACGGAGGAGGACTTCCCGAAGATCGAGAAGCGGATGCTGCAGATCGCCGAGGGCAACCACGACTTCGTCGGCCGGGAAGTGAGCTACGAGGAGTCGAAGAAGTACTGGGCCGCGCGCGGCGAGAGCTACAAGCTCGAGCTCCTCGAGGGCTTCAAGGACCAGAAGCTCACGCACTACTCGCACGGGACCTTCACGGACCTGTGCCGCGGCGGGCACACGCCGAACACGAGGGCGATCCGCCACTTCAAGCTGCTCTCGGTGGCCGGCGCGTACTGGCGCGGCGACGAGAAGAACCCGATGCTCCAGCGCCTCTACGCGACCGCGTGGCCGACGAAGCCGCAGCTCGTCGAGCACCTGAAGCAGCTCGAGGAGGCCAAGAAGCGCGACCACCGCAAGCTCGGTCCCGCGCTGGGCCTGTTCAGCATCCAGGAGCTCGCGGGGCCGGGCCTGATCTTCTGGCACCCGAAGGGCGGGCGCGTGCGCATGATCATGGAGGATTGGCTGAAGGGCGAGGCCCTCAAGCGCGGCTACCAGATGGTCTTCACGCCGCACATCGCCAACCTGGACCTCTGGAACACCTCCGGCCACACCGGCTTCTATAGGCAGAACATGTTCGGCGCGATCGAGGTGGAGAAGGCGGACTACCAGCTCAAGCCGATGAACTGCCCGGGCCACATCCTGATCTACAAGAGCGCCCTGCGCAGCTACAAGGACCTGCCGCTGAGGCTGGCCGAGCTGGGGACCGTCTACCGCTACGAGCGCTCCGGGGTGCTCCACGGGCTGCTGCGCGTGCGCGGCTTCACGCAGGACGACGCGCACATCTTCTGCACGCCCGACCAGATCGAGGCCGAGGTCGAGGGCTGCGTGGACTTCGCGCTGACGGTCTTCAAGACCTACGGCTTCGAGAAGTACGCGATGGAGGTCTCCACCTGGGACCCGGAGAAGACGGGCGACTACTCCGGCGAGGCCGAGGAGTGGGAGCGCGCGACGAAGGCCCTGGAGGGCGTGCTGTCGCGGCGCGGCATCCCGTACAAGCTGATCAAGGGCGAGGCGGCGTTCTACGGGCCCAAGATCGACATGAAGCTCATCGACGCGATCGGCCGGCCGTGGCAGCTGTCCACCGTGCAGTTCGACTTCAACCTGCCCAAGAAGTTCGACCTCGAGTTCGTCGGCTCCGACGGCGCGCGGCACCGCCCGCTGATGGTGCACCGCGCGCTCTACGGCTCGATCGAGCGCTTCTTCGGCATCCTCGTCGAGCACTACGCGGGCGCCTTCCCGCTGTGGCTGGCGCCCGTGCAGGCCAAGATCCTGACGATCACCGAGGCGGAGGTCCCGCCGGCCGAGGCGCTGAAGAAGACGCTGGAGGCCGCGGGCCTGCGCGTCGAACTCGACGCCCGGTCCGAACGTATTCAGCACAAGATCCGCGAGGCGACCCTCGAGAAGGTCCCGTACATGGTCGTGCTGGGCCCGAAGGACGTCGCCGCGGGCACGCTCGCCGTCCGCCGCCGCGACGGCAAGCAGATCTTCGGGGTCAGGCCCGAGGACTTCGTCGAGCGCCTGTCGGAGGAAGCCGCGCGGAAGGCGACCGCGCCCTCCTGGGAGTGAGAATGAAGACGATCTTGGCCGTGCTGGCCGCGCTGACCCTCGCCGTCCCGGCGCGCGCGTTCAGCTGGGGAATCTCCGACAAGCCCGACTACGACCCGCAGGCCGAGGACGCCGCCTTCACGGCGGCGACCCAGATGTTCCAAGAGACCGGGAGCGACAAGATGGCGGTCGTCCAGGCCTTCGAGAACTACCTGCAGCAGTTCCCGCGCAGCCCGCGCGCCCCGGACGCGGAGTTCCTCGTCGGCGACGCGTACATGCAGTACGCGCTCTCGATCCTGAAGTCGGAGAACGCGTCGAAGCAGACCTCGACGGCGCGCCTGCTGGCGCCGCGCAACCCGGCCGCGGTCAACGCGCTCGAGCAGGCGCGCAAGGCCTTCTCGGACGTCGTGCGCGACAAGAAGTCGGGCCTGGCCGCCTCCGCGCAGTACCGCCTCGGCGAGGTCGCCTACGACGGCAACGACTGGACCGGCGCGATCCAGCAGTTCACGAAGGTCGGGCAGGACTTCCCGAAGTCCTACATCAATCCCGAGGCGCTGATGGGGATCGTCTACTCGGACCTGGCTCTCGAGCAGTTCTCCGACGCGGAGGCCCAGCTCTTCCTGCTCGGCGAGACGTACCCGACGTTCCTGCACCAGCCCGCGGTGCTCTACGCGCAGGGCATCGTCGCGCTGCACAAGGGCGACTACGACGGCGCCGAGCGCGCGCTCAAGCAGGTGAAGACCGCCGACGCGCAGTTCTACCTCGGCAAGACCTTCCTGCTCAGCAAGCGCGCCTATCTCGCGGCCGCGGCCTTCGAGAACCTGATCAGCGAGTACCCGAACTCGGAGCTCAAGGAGGAGGCGCAGTTCTTCATCGGCGACTCGTTCTTCCTGGCCGAGGACTTCGACGGCGCGATCGCGAAGTACCAGAAGTTCATCTCGCTCTACCCGGACAGCCCGCTGCGCGTGTCGGCGATGTTCCGCATCGGCTCGTCGTACTTCCAGAAGAAGGACTACGTCGAGGCGCGCGCGAACTTCCAGGCGGTCCTCGACCGCTACCCGAAGGACTTCTTCGCGCCGCTCGCGCAGTTCTTCATCGCCGAGTCCTACCTGATCGCCGGGCAGTACCGCGAGGCGCTGTTCGCGTACACGAAGGTGATCACGCAGTATCCGGACGCGGTCAAGATCGCGCCGATCGCCTTCTTCAAGCTGGCCTGGTGCCAGTACCAGGTCGGCGACTACATGCAGACGATCCAGACCGGGCGGAACTTCATCGCGCAGTACCCGACGCACGAGCTGGCCAAGAACGTCTACCTGATCATGGCCAACGCGCAGCTGCAGATGAACCAGTGGTCGGACGCGACGTCGTCGTTCCAGCGCATCATCGACCTCGCGCCGTCGTCGGACATCGCCGAGCAGGCGCTGTTCTCGATCCTGAAGAGCCAGTACGACCAGAAGGCGTACAACTCGATCCTGACGTCGTATCAGTTCATCTTCCGGCACATGCCGCCGTCGAAGTCGAAGTGGCGCTCGATGAGCTACCTGTACGCGGCCGACGCCTACCTCCAGCTCGGCCAGGTCGACGAGGCGAAGGTCATCTACGAGATGATCCTGAAGGTCTACCCGGACGATCCGGCCGCGTTCTACGCGCAGGACGGGCTCGCGTGGAGCTACACGTACAAGGGCGACGACCAGGACGCGCTCGAGGCGCGCCAGAAGCTGCAGGACATGCTGGCGGTCGCGAACTCGTCGTTCACGTTCTCGGGCCTCAACGAGCTGGGCATCGCGGACTCGATGTTCAACCAGAAGAGCTACGACGAGGCCTTCCAGCTCTACTCGAAGTTCGTCGCCGACAACCCGAAGGACCCGCAGGCCCCGTCCGCGCTCTACCGCTCGGCGATGTGCTCGTACCGCCAGAGCTACTACACGCAGGCGATCGACCTGTGGCGCAAGCTGATCGCGCAGTACCCGAACGCGCCCGAGTCCGCGCAGGCGCGCGCGCAGGTCGCGGACACCCTGTTCCGCGCCCAGAAGTACCCGGACGCGGTCGCCGCCTACCAGGACCTGCTGAAGGCGGACCCGAACGGGACGGCGGCCCCGCTCGCGTACCTGCGCCTCGCGCAGTCGGCCTACAACATGAAGCAGGACGCGGAGGCGGTCAAGCAGGTCGAGCAGCTGATCGCGCTCTTCCCGAAGGCCCCGGAGGCCAACGACGGCCTCGACATCCTCGAGGCCGTCTTCGACCGCGACAAGGCCTACGACTTCAAGACCGTCCTGCGCGGGATCGTGAAGTCCCAGCCCGGCAGCACGATCGCCGGCGAGGCGCAGTTCCGGCTCGCCCGCCGCCTGTTCGACGCGAAGGACTACGCGTCCTCGGCGGCGGAGTTCCAGAGCTTCTCGGTCAACTTCACGAACCATCCGGAGCTGCCGAAGGCGCAGTTCATGCTCGGCGAGAGCTACTTCGACGAGAAGGACTGGCAGGACGCGATCCCGGCCTACGAGCGCCTGCTCGACAACTTCGGCAAGGACGACGACACGCCGCTGGCGCTGTTCCACCTGGCCAGCGCGTACTACGCGCTGGAGAAGTACGACGACGCGGCGCGCGACTACAACCGCCTGCTCGACCAGTACCCGGGCTCGGACTACGCGGGCCCGGCGCAGTTCAACCTGGCGCTGGCCTACAAGAAGCTCGGCAAGCTCGACATGGCGCAGTACGCGTACCAGAAGTACGTCGAGTCCGCCAAGCCCGGCGACCCGCAGGCGCAGAGCGCGCTGTGGGAGACGTTCCAGATCCAGAAGGACCGCAAGGACTTCGACGGCGCGGTCGCGACCCTCGCGCAGATCCGCTCGTCGGCCGGCGCGACGCCGGACCTCGTGATGGAGACCTACTACCGCGAGGGCGAGGTGCGCCTGGCCGCCGGCCGCCCGGACGCGGCGATGACGGTCTGGGAGAAGATGCGCGGGCTCAAGCCGGAGAAGTCGCCGTTCCGCCTGCAGGCCCTGATCAAGCTCGGCGAGGCCTACGAGAAGGCCGGCGACCCGGCCGACGCGGCCGAGGTCTACGCGGACCTCGCGAAGTCCGCCCCGCGCGACACCGCGAAGGCCGCGGCCGCGCGCGCGGCCGCGCTGCGCAAGACGGCGGGCGGCGCGAAGCCGAAGAAGCGCGCGGCCGCGACGCCGGACCTCGTGATGGAGACCTACTACCGCGAGGGCGAGGTGCGCCTGGCCGCC
>JAGWRY010000245.1 GCA_028869495.1 Elusimicrobiota bacterium
AGGCGCGCGACCTCGAGGACGGGCAGGCCCGCCCCGTCGAGGCTCGGGCCGAAGTTCCAGGCCGAGGCGAAGCGCGCGGGCTCGGCCAGCTGCCGCTCGGCCAGGCGCAGGTAGCCGGACAGGGGCTCGAGCACGTGCTGCCAGGGGCGCACCGAGGCGGGATTGCGCACGACGACGTCGCGCCCGGCCGTCAGCGCGCGCACGCAGTCCGGCAGGAGGCGGTCGGCGGCGTCGTCGCCGCCGCCGATCACGTTGCCGGCGCGCGCCGTCGCGATCGACGCGGCCCCCGGCGCCGAGAAGAACGAGGCGCGGTAGGAGGCGGCGACGATCTCGGCGGCCGCCTTGCTGGCGCTGTACGGGTCGCGCCCGCCGAGGCGGTCGTCCTCGCGGTAGGCGCGGCCGTCCTCGCGGTTCTCGTAGACCTTGTCGGTCGTGACGACGACGACGGCGCGCGCGGTCTCCGTCCTTCGGACGGAGTCCAAGACGTTCGCGGTCCCTTGGACGTTGACGGCGAAGGTCTCGGCCGGGGCCGCGTAGGAGGCGCGCACGAGGGGCTGGGCCGCGAGGTGAAAGACGATCTCGGGGCGGGTCTCGCGCAGGGTCTTCTCGAGAAGCGCGGCGTCGCGCACGTCGCCGAGGCGGGAGTCCGTGCGGCGCTCCAGGCCCAGCCGGCCGAAGAGGGCCTGCGACTCGTCCGGGGCCAGCGCATAGCCGGAGACCTCCGCGCCGAGCTCCGCGAGCCACAGCGACAGCCAGGAGCCCTTGAAGCCGGTGTGGCCCGTGACGAGGACGCGCCGGCCGCGGAAGGCGCCGCCGAAGGCGTCCGTCACTTCCAGACCTTCCAGGGCGCCCGGCCCGAGGCCCACAGCTCCTCGAGGTGCGTCTTGTCGCGCAAGGTGTCCATCGGCTGCCAGAAGCCCTCGTGGCGGTAGGCGGCGAGCCGGCCGTCGCGGGCCAGACCCTGGAGCGGCGTGTCCTCCCAGGGCGTCTCGTCGTCGGGCACGCGGGCGACCGCCTCCGTCTCCAGCACGAAGAAGCCGCCGTTGATCCAGGACTCGCCGCCGCGCGGCTTCTCGCGGAAGCGGACGACGCGGTCGCCGCGGATCTCCGCCGCGCCGAAGCGTCCCGGCGGCTGGACCGCCGTCATCGTCGCCAGGGCGCCGGCCTTGCGGTGGAGGGCGATCGCGGCCGAGACGTCGACGTCGCCGACGCCGTCGCCGTAGGTCATGCAGAACGTCCCGCCCTTCAGGTACGGCCGCGCGCGCTTGAGCCGTCCGCCGGTCATCGTCGCGTCGCCGGTGTCGATCAGGGTCACGCGCCAGGGCTCGGTGCGGTTGTCGTGCACGGTCATCGCGTTCTTGGCGATGTCGAAGGTGACGTTCGAGGAGTGCAGGAAGTAGTTCGCGAAGTACTCCTTGATCACGTAGCCCTTGTAGCCGAGGCAGATCACGAAGTCGTTGATGCCGTGGTGCGAGTAGATCTTCAGGATGTGCCAGAGGATCGGCTTGCCGCCGATCTCGACCATCGGCTTCGGGCGCAGGGCGGTCTCCTCGCTGAGGCGCGTGCCCAGGCCTCCGGCCAGGATGACCGCCTGCATGCCGTCGAGCTTTTTCTTCTTCAAGGGGGTGGGGTTCGCCTCGTCGAGAAAGTCAGCGCTATTATACCAAACGGAGCCCGGGGTCCGATTCGCTACAATGCGGGGATGCGCGACCGACCGGCGCGGCCCTCCCGGACCCTTCTTCTGCTCGCCGCGTCCCTCCTGCTCGGCGGCCTGCGCGACCCGCGCCTGGCGGCGGGCGGCGAGGCGGCGGTCTTCGGCCTGCTGTGGCTCGAGCGCCCGCCGCTGGGGCCCGCCGCCGCCTGGCTGCCCTGGCTGGGCTTGGCCCTGCTCTCGACGCTGGCCTCGGCGGAGCCGCTGGCCGGCGCGCCGGTCCTCGCGCGCTGGGCGGCGGCGCTGGGCTTCTTCTCTCTGGCCGCGGCCTGGACGGCCGAGGAGCGCGCGGACTGGCTGAAGGCCCTGCTCGCGGTCTGCGCCGTCCTGGCGGCGGCCGCGCTGGCCACGTTCGGCGACCAGATGCGGGGGCTGATCCCTCCCAACCACAACTACACGGCCTTCGCGCTGTCGGCGGGAGCGGCGGCGGGCGCGGCCTGG
>JAGWRY010000246.1 GCA_028869495.1 Elusimicrobiota bacterium
GCGGCCGCGGACGCGGCGCGGTCCCGACGCCCGAGGCCGAAGGGCGCCCAGGAGGGCCAGTCGCAGCCGGAGGCCGTGAACATGAGGACCGCGCACGCCAGCAGGGTCAGCCGCCGCATCCCGCCCATAATGAGGGAAGGATACGAAAACGTCCTCCCCTCCCGGGTTAAAGCGCGTCAAAATTTCGGTAAAAGGCTCAGCGCCGGCGCAGAAGGACGCGCGGCCCCGTCTCGGGGCGGAAATCGTGGAAGAGCGGGTCCGGGTTGTTCTGCCAGAGGAGCCGCGGCGCCGAGAGCGGCGCGGCCTCGTAGCGGCCCGACGCGGCGAGCGCGCGCAGGCGCGCGAGCGCCTCCGGCCTCAGCCTCAGCCACGGCGAGGGCAGGAGCCAGTCGGGCGAGGCCCCGGCCAGCTCGTCCGGATAGACCGGGCGCAGTCCCGTCGCGAACATCAGCGAGAGCTCGTCGCCGTCGGCGAAGAAGGTCTTCCCCCCGCCCGCGCGCATCGCCGCGGCGACGGGCTCGACGTAGCCGCGCGGGCCGCGCCAAAGCTCGCCCGCCAGCAGCGCGAGGCCCGAGCGCGGCGGCAGGGCGCGCAGGCGCGCGCGCATCATCCCGGAGACGGAGTCCGCCGGCGCGCGCGGAGCGGCCAGGAACTGAGCGGCCTTCAGCGGAAGGACGAAGAGAAGATTGCAGGAGACCGCGGCCGCCGTCAGGGCCGCGCAGGCCCGGGCGCGCCCGCGTCCCGCGGCCGAGACCCAGCGCGCGGCCAGGTACGCGCAGACCGGCAGGAGCCCCGCGAGGTAGCGGCCGTAGGGCTCGGCCGCGCCGAAGGCCAGCGGCCCCAGCGCCGCCGCGATCCACAAGAGCGACATCCGCCGCAGGCTCATCACCCCGCGCGCCGGGCGCTCGCGCGCGGCCGAAAGCAGGATCCAGCCCAGGACCGCGACGCCGCACAGGATCGAGAGCGTCCCCTCGGAGACGAGCCCGCACAGCAGCGCGAAGCCGAGCAGGACCCGTTCCCAGCGCCGCCAGTCCGCCGCCGCGGCCAGCGCCGACGGCAGGGCGAAGGCCGCCAGCCAGAGCTCGAAGGTCTTCAGGAACTCCAGCGACTCCCGGAAGCCGTACAGGTGGTTGCCGGGACGAGACCAGACGCGGAAGTAGAGGATCGCCGGCAGGGCCAGCGCGAGGGCCAGGCCCGCCGCCTGCCAGAAGCGGCGCTGACCGACGCACTCCCGGCCGCGCAGGGCCGCGTCCAGGGCGAGCGCGAGGCCCGCCGTCGCGAAGAAGGCGAACGAGGCGTGCAGGAGGACCTGCAGGCTCAGCGCGACCGCGAGGACGCCGCCGCGCCTGCCGGCCAGCAGCCGCCGCCAGGCGAGCAGGACCAGGGGCGTCCCCAGCGCGAGGAGCGCGTAGTAGCGCGACTGCCGGCAGAACAGGACGAAGGCCGGCGACAGCGCCAGCAGGGCCAGTCCCGCCTCGGGCGCCCAGATTCGCCGCGCCGAAGGCGCGGCGTCGTTTTCCCCGGCGAGGAACAGCCGCCACGAGAGCCCCAGCGCGAGAAGCCCCGCCAGCGCGAACGGCAGCCGCGCCGCCAAGGGCGTGCGTCCCAGCAGGGCCATGGACGCCGCCGCCAGGGACGCCGGCAGCCAGGTGTCCCAGGTCCACACGCCCGCGCGCGTCCCCTCGTGGGCGGCGAGCTCGTCCTGGGTCGTGACCAGCACGCCGTCCAAGGTCGTGCGCGGCAGGCCCGTCTCCAGGATCGACTCGGCGCGCAAGGCCGTCTCGGCCTCGTCCTGCCAGAGCGCGGGCCGGCCGAGGTTCCAGAAGAGAAGGAGGGCGCCGGCCGCGAGCCAAGCGGCCGGGAGCGCTCTCTTCAACGCGGCGGGAAAGCCCGCCGGGGCCAGCGCGCGGCGATCGTCGAGCGCATGCCGCCGCGCGGCGTGAAGGTCCCGACGACCTCGAGCCAGACGGGCTTGGTCGCGCGCGCGACGTCGTCGCAGACGCGGTTGACCGCGTTCTCGTAGAAGATGCCCATGCTCCGGTAGCCGAGCATGTAGTACTTGAAGCTCTTCAGCTCGAGGCACAGCCTGTTCGGCAGGTAGCGCACGACGATCGTCCCGAAGTCCGGGAGCTTCGTCTTCGGGCAGACCGACGTGAACTCGGGCACCTCGATCTTGATCTCGTAGCCCTTGTACTGGTTGGGCCAGGTCTCGATCGGCGGCAGCGGCGCGTCGGCGCCGGACAGCGCCAGGTCCGGCTTGTAGCCGTAGATCTCGAACGACGGGGCGGCGGTCCGCTTGGGCTTAGACATCCATCCTCCTCAGGCGCAGCGAGTTCAAGACGACGGCCGCCGCGCCGAGCGCGGCGGCGGCGGCGGCGTGCTCCGGCCGCGCCAGGATCCCCCAGCGCGGGTACAGGGCGCCCGCGGCGACCGGCAGCAGGGCCAGGTTCGCGGCGACGGCCCAGGCCAGGTTCTGCCGCGCGACGGAGCGCGTGCGGCGGGCGAGCAGGATCGCGCGCGCGAGCGCGGTCAGGTCCGGCTCGCGCAGGACCAGGTCGGCGGTCTCGACGGCGACGTCGGTGCCCGAGGCGAGCGCGACGCCGACGTCGGCGCGCGCCAGGGCCGGAGCGTCGCCGAACCCGGCGCCGACGAGCGCCACCCGGCGCCCCTCGCTCTGGAAGCGGCGCACGATGTCGGCCTTCTCCTCGGGGCGGACCTCGGAGAACACCTGGCCGATCCCGGTCCGCTCGGCCGCGCGATAGGCGGCCGCGTTGCGGTCGCCGGAGACGAGGCAGACCTCGAGGCCGCGCGCGCGCAGGGCGGCGACGGCGGCCGCGGCCGACGGGCGCAGGTCGTCCTCCATGCGGAAGGCGCCGAGGAAGTCGCCGTCCACCGCCACGCCGAGCAGCGAGCCCTCCTCCGAGAAGCGCGTCGCGTCGTCCTGCGGGAGCGCGACGCCCTCCTCCTTCAGCCACGGCAGGCTCCCGGCGCGCGCGACGCGCGCGCCCGAGCGGACGAGGACGCCGCGGCCGGGCCGGGTCTCGAACGAGTCGACCGGCGGGGCCTTCGCGCCGCGCGCGCGGGCGAGCTCGCAGATCGGCGCCGCGAACGGGTGCTCGGAGCGCTCCTCGCAGGCGTACGCCCAGGCCAGCATCTCGGGCTCGGTCCCGCGCACGAGGATCGCCCCGGCGGCGCGCGGGCGGCCGAGGGTCAGCGTGCCGGTCTTGTCGAAGAGCACGACGTCGAGCTTGCCGACCTCCTCCAGGATCTCCGCGTTGCGGATGAACACGCCCATCTCCGCCGCGCGGCCGATGCCCGCGACGACGGCCAGGGGCGTGGCCAGGCCCAGCGCGCACGGGCACGCCGAGGCCAGCACGGAGACGAAGCAGGTCATCGCGAGGAGGAAGCGGGGCTCCGGCCCCCAGCGCAGCCAGACCGCCGCCACCAGGATCGCGAGCGCGA
>JAGWRY010000247.1 GCA_028869495.1 Elusimicrobiota bacterium
CGCGGCCCGGCGCGCGGGATCCTCCCCCGACGCGTCCGTCCGCTCCCGCGCCCAGGCGGCGAGGGCCGCGCCGTCGCCGCTCTCGTCGTAGCGGGCGAGCGCCTGCGACGCGTCCAGCACCGCCGCGCCGATCGTCGGCGGGTAGATCTCGACGCTGCCGGTCTCCGGCGACAGGCGCACCAGCGCGCCCTCCGCGAGGACGGCCCGCCCGCCGCCGGACGCCGAACGCGCGACGAGGCCGCCGACGCGGCGCGGCGCGCCGAACTCCGGAGACTCGATCGCCGCTTCGCCTCCGTTCCAGTCCGCGCGCGGGAGGATCACCGCGGGAACTCCCATCTCGCGGGTCGTGATCGCGGCGTGGCTGAGCAGTCCGCCGGAGGTCGTGATCACCGCCTTCGACGCGCGGATCGCGTCGAGATCGTCGGGCGTCGTGTACGGCGCGACGAAGACGTAGCCGCCCCGCGCCGCCTTGTCCTTGTCGTAGGTCACGCGCGCGAGCATCGGTCGGCCGGAGCCGACGCTCGCGGCCAAGCCGCGCACGCGGCGGCCGAGCGGAAGGTCCTCGGCCGGCGCCTGCGCGAGCAGGCGCTCGAAGTGCGCGAGCCCGGGGGTCTCGGCGATGGGCCGGAAGGGCGCGACCGGGTAGCCCTGTTCGGCCAGCCGCGCGAAAAGAGCCGACGGCCGCAGCGGCGCGGGCCCGCCGCCGGCCTGCGACAGCCAGGCCCGCGCGAAGCCGATCTGGCCGTTCAACGGGTCGCGCAGGACGTCCACCGTCAGCCAGGCGTCGGGCTCCAGCCGCCTCTGCGCGCGCTCGACGGTCAAGGAGCCCAGCGAGCCGATCGTCCGCCAGCTCAGCAGGCCCGGGTCCAGCGACGAGACCGCCTCGCCCATCCGCGCCGCCTCGGCCGCCCCGCCCGGCGCCTCCAGCCCGCGCGCGAGTTCGGCCAGCGCGTCGCGTCCGGGGACGCGCTCGACGCCGCCGCCGGCCGTCGGGAGCAGGTCGCCGCGGGCCAGCGCCGCCTCGATCGGCTCGTTGTAGAAGCGGTCGATCGAGCGCTGGCCGATCTCCTCGCCGGCCGGGATCGGCGGCAGGCCCAGGCCCGCGAGGCTCTTGTCGAGCGCCGCGCGCAGGAGCGCGCGCGCCTCGTCCTTCGCCTTGTAGTCGCCCCAGCCGAACAGCATCTTCAGCTGGTCGTCGTGCGCGTAGAACGGCAGGGTCCCTTCGGCCAGCACGACGTCGACCCAGCGGTCGATGCGGCGGCCGACCTCCTCGCTGCTCTTGGCGCCCTTGACCAGCATCGGCAGGGCGAAGTCCACGCCGACCGTCGCGTGCAGGGCCTGGATCACGAGCGCGAAGGTGTCGGTCATCTGGTCGACGGTCTGCGCGGCGTGGTCCTTGTCGACGACGGCGGTCAGGTAGCCGTTGCTCTGCTCGACGTGGAAGCCCGTCTTCTGCAGAAGACGCGCGACGTAGTAGAGCCGCGTCTGGTTGTCGTATCCGGTGCCCCACTCCTGGTAGCGCACGCGCAGCATGCCGCCCTCGTCCGGGGGCAGGAAGTTCGCGTAGACCTCGGCCGAGTGCGCGCCGAGCTTGAAGTGGCCCCAGAACTGGTGGTCCTGCAGGATCAGCGAGCCTTTCGGGGCGTCCTTCGAGCGGCGCAGGGCCTCGATCAGCGCGCGGAAGGCGGGCGAGACGATCCGGCCGTCGCGGACGAGCGGGTGCTCGGAGAGGTCGAGCAGCGGGACCGCGCGCGCCTCGTCGTAGCGCCCGAGCTTGACGAGAAGGTTGGCCGGAGCCGCCGCGTCGACGCGGCCGACCTCGCGCAGGGCCTCCTGATGGACGCGGTTGATCCAGGCGTGGACCGAGTCCTTGTCGAGAGGCAGGATGAGCTCGGCCGCCGCGGGCGGCAGGGGATCGGCGCCGGAGAGTCCGCTCGTCGCCTTGTCGAAGGCGATGGCCAGCCCCGCCAATTCCGCGCTCGCCTCCGCCGAGCCGGAGTAGCGGCGCATCTCCGCATAGGCTCCGGCCATCGTCTCGGCGTGCTCGATCACCGCCTGCGCGGTCTTGACCGTCATCTTCGAGGGGTTCTGGGCGATCAGCTCGAGGGCGGCGAAGTTCGACTCGATCAGGGCGTTGAAGGCCTCGAAGCGCGCCCGCAGCGCCTCGGTCCCGGAGCCGTCCCGGCCGCGCTCGACGCGGACCCGCACGGCGCCGTCGTCGGCGCGCGCGGCCGGGTAGCCGACCGGCGGCGCGTAGCGCAGGCGGTAGCCGAGCGCGGAGTAGAGCGCGCCGCGCGGCGCGTGGACCAGCAGGCCGTTCGCGGTCTCGAGGGCGTGCCCGCCGTCGGGCGCGCGGCCGACGAACTTCTCGATGCGCAGGGAGAGGTCGGACGGGGGCGGGCGCGGCGAGAGCCCGCGCTTGACCTTGGCCCAAGCCCCGGACAGCGCGGAAGCCGCCTTCCCGGCCCAGGCCGGGAGACCGCCGCGGGGCGCCGGGGCGGGCGCGGCGATCGGCGGCGGGCCTTCGGCCTCGGGCGTCGCGGC
>JAGWRY010000248.1 GCA_028869495.1 Elusimicrobiota bacterium
AGGCTGCAACCGGCGGGCGATCGTACCCGAAGCCGTGCCGTCGCCGTGAGGCGCGTCGCCGCGGGCCGCCGAGCCGCAGGGACCGCCGGACGTGGTCGGGCGTTGCGGGTTCGGGGCGGGTCCCTTGAGGCGCTGAGACGGCCCTAATCACGGGTACCGGTCTCGGCGCCTCCTGTTTTTGCGGGAACTTCCCGCCGCGCGGGCGCGTAGGGATCGCGTGGAAACGGAAACGACGCGGGTCGTCGCAAGGGCCGCGGCGCTTCTCAAGAAGCTGCGCCGCGAGCGCCGGATCAGCCAGCGCCTCCTCGCCGACGAGGCCGGCGTCGACTCGGCCGCGGTCTCCCGCATCGAGCGCGGTCGCGACGCGCGGCTGTCCACCAGGGCCAAGCTCTTCGAGGGGCTCGGCTATCGGCTAGACTTCGAGATCACCGAATTGTGCGAGGAGGCCGGTCCTCTGTTGGCCGCCGAGGCCTGGCGCCGCGACGAGCGGCGGCACGAGAGGCTCTGCACGGGGAAACGGCGCTTTTACTGAAGGCGCGGGCTCGCCGCGCCGCCGCGAGCGCCCCGACCTTCGCTTGTTCTTTTTTTGGTTCGCGGATTTAGAGACAACAAAACCTCGAATAGATGGATTTGATCGCGGTCGATTTGTCGTTAAATCCGCGAACCAAAAACGGAATGATCGCGGCGCGGACTCGAGATCAGCGCAGGCCCCAGAAGTGGTGCCACTGGGGCGCGACCAAGGTCTTCAGGCCGGCGCGGCGCGCGGCGTCCTCCCAGCGCAGGACCCGCGCCGGGGGCATCGGGCGCGCGCCCGCGAACGGCGTCGCGGGCTGGAGCACCAGGAGCGGGCGGCGCGGCGCGCTCTTAAGAAGCGCGATCGCCCGGCGCAGTTCGGCGTCGGTCGAGTTCTCCGCCAGCACGATCTTGGCGAAGGTCCCGCGCGGAGACTCTTCCAGGAAGGCGCGGTGCAGGTCCCAGCACGCGCGCCCGGTCGCCGACGGGAGCTTGACGTCCATCGCGACGACGCCGCAGAGCGGGGCCAGCGCGCGCATCGCGGCGGGACGCGTGCCGTTGGTCTCCAGGTAGTTCTCGAGGCCGCGCGACCGCGCCCAGCGCATCAGCGGCTCCAAAAACGCGGGATGGAGGAGCGGCTCGCCGCCCGTCCACGAGATCGCGCGGTGCGCGCGCTTCGCGGTCAAGCGGAGGACCGCGGCCTTCACGCGCTCGGCGGTCCAGACCTCCCCGGAGGGGATCGGGATCGTCTCGGGCTCGTCGCAATAGTCGCAATGGAGGTTGCAGCCGCCCAGGCGCACGAAGACCTGGCGCTCGCCGACGAACGGACCCTCACCCTGGAGCGACGAGAAGACCTCGACGACGCGCGCGCGGCGCGTGTCGGACAGCGCGAGCGGGACGCTCAAAGAGCGGGATCCTCCGTCCCCGCCTCGCGGAAGCCCTTCGCGCGCAGGCGGCAGGAGTCGCAGCGGCCGCAGGGACGGCCTCCTCCCGCGTAGCAGGACCAGGTCAGCTCCAGAGGCGCGCCGACGCGGCGCGCGAGGCGGACGATCCCCTTCTTGTCGAGGCGCAGGAGCGGGGCCAGCACGCGCGGCGGGCGCCCCTCGGCGCCGGCGCGCGTCCCCCGGCGGGCGACCGCGGCGAAGGCCTTCAGGAACGGCGGGCGGCAGTCCGGGTAGCCCGAGTAGTCGAGGGCGTTGGCGCCGATCACGATTGCGCCCGCGCCGATCGCGTCGGCGAGCGAGACCGCGAGCGCGAGGAAGACGGTGTTGCGTCCGGGCACGTACGTGGACGGGATGCCGCCGCGGCCGATGCGCGCGAGCGGCACGTCCGGGAGCTTCAAGCGCGCGTTGGTCAAGGACGAGACCGCCAGCCACGGCAGCTTGAGCTCGACCTCGTGGAGCGGCGCGCCGGCCCGGCGCGCGACCGCGCGCGCCGCCGAAAGCTCGCGCGCGTGGCGCTGGCCGTAGCGCACGGAGAGGCCGACCGGCGACCAGCCGCGCGACTTCGCCCACCACAGCGCCGTCGTCGAGTCGAGCCCCCCCGACAGCAGGACGACGGCGGTCTTGCGCGCGCTCACTTCTTCGCCGGGAACTTCCCGGCCCGCGCCTCGCGGCAGATGCGCGTCACGTCCGCGCTGAAGGAGCCCTTGTGGATCATCCAGTCGAGGTAGCCGGGGTCCTCGCGCGCGACGTCCCGGAGAAGCCTGCCTTTGTGCTTGCCGCCGAAGCCGAACGCGGCCTCGCCGCCCTTCCAGACGAACTTGCCGTCGGCGTCCACGCGCCCCGGGTCGATCTGCGCGCAGAACGCGTGCAGGCCGGCGACGTCCTTCGGCAGGTCCGGATAGCGCTCGACCTGCGCCCACAGCACCTCGGCCGTCGCGCGGACGTCGGCCTCGGCGCGGTGCGCGCCCGACAGGTCCTTGCCGCAGTAGAACTTGTAGGCGGCGGTCAGGTCCCGGCGCTCCTTGCGCGCGAAGATCGTGAACGAGTCGACGATCCGGCGGCCCTCCAGGGGCCAGTCGAAGCCCGCGCGCTTGAGCTCGGCGGCCAGCAGCGGGATGTCGTAGCGCGCCGCGTTGAAGCCGGAGAGGTCGGCGCCCTCCAGGATGTCGAGCAGGCGCGGCGCGAGGTCCTTGATCGTCGGCTTGCCGCGCACCATCTCGTCGGTGATCCTGTGGATCGCGGACGCCTCGGCCGGGATCGGCACGCCGGGATCGACCAGCTCGGACAGGACGGTCTCGCGCCCGTCCGGGCCGAAGCGCAGGATGCAGACGTCGACGATGCGGTCCTGCGCGACGTCGGTGCCGGTGGCCTCCAGGTCGAACACGCACAGCGGACGGTCGAGCTTCATCATTTCGCGGGCTCCTTGGCCGGAACGGCCGGCAGGGGCAGGGTCGTCGTCGAGATCACGACGGTTCCGGTCGACGCGGCGACCGCGGCCGGCGCCGGCTTCGGCAGGCCTCCGGGCGGGACGCAGCAGTAGACGAGGTGCACGTAGCGCTCGAGCACGTAGTGGGAGACGCCCTTGGCCAGGCTCTCGACGTCCTCGCCCTCGTAGACCGCGTCGGCGTCCGTGCGCTCGAACTCCTTCTCGATGTCGGGCTTGAGCTCGCCGCAGTTGCGGCGCATCAGCGCCAGCGCCGTGCGCCGGCGGCTGGCGACGACCGGGCCCCAGCCCTCGGCCGAGTAGCGGATCTCGCCGCCGCCGTACTCGACGTAGCCGACGGCGGCGACCGGGCCCTTGCGCGGCGGGCGGCGCGAGACCGTCACGGCCACGCAGGCGGACAGCGCGAGCGCGACCGCCAGCAGGGGAGCCGCGCGCCTCATTTCAGCGCCCTCAGCTCGCCGGGCGCGGGCTCCGGCGCGGACGGCGTCCCGGTCAGGCGCTCGGCGCAGCGCCGCCCGTCGAGGATCGTCTCCTCCATGAACGAGTACTTCCAGGCCCCGTAGCGTCCGATCGACTCGACGCCGGCCTTCCCGAGGTGGCGGAAGATCGTCCGCACGGCGGCCTCGCGCGCGAAGTCGTAGACGACGTAGCCGACGTCGATCGGCATCCACTCCTTGACCGAGAGCTCGTCGCCGCGGCGCAGGATCCCGGCCGCGCGCAGGCCCTTCAGGATCGCGGCCTCCAGGCGCCGGACGTCGACGCGCGCGCCGCCGGGCCGCGAGGCCTCGACGTAGAGCGAGCTGTGCCCGGCCGGCGCGGACGACGGCGAGAAGTTCGACGCGGAGCCGACGCGGTAGAACGGAAAGCGCTTCTCCGGGAAGTACGCCCAGTGGCGGTCGCCGAGGACCTTCTCGCGCACGACGCCGAGGTTCAGGTTCCAGACCGCGTTCCAGCGCAGGCTCCGGCGCGCCGCGCGCACCGCGGCCGGAAGCGGCGCGGCGAGGTCCAGGAAGACGTTGAGCGGCAGGGTGTTGACCAGGCGCTCGTAGCGCACCTCGCCGAGGCCGGCGATCCGCGCGGCCTTCTCGCGCAGGTCCACCGCCTCGACGCGCGCGCCGGTCCGCACGACGCCGGGCTCGAGCCCCGCGGCCAAGGCGTCCGGCAGGGCCTGGATGCCGCCGCGGACCGGGTAGCGGAACGTCGCGTTGTAGCCGAACAGCGCGTTCGAGTCGGTGAGCGCCCCGTAGACGACCTCGGACGCCGTGGGCTTGGGCACGAAGCGGCCCTGCCAGTCGGTCGTCAGGCGCGACAGGTCGGTCCCCCACAGCTTCTCGTTGTACGGGCGCATGAAGTGCCGCGTGATCCCGTCGCCGAACGTCGCCCGGCTCCAGGACAGGAAGTCCGGGCGGCGCGGCAGGCGGCGCGGGCGGTGCACGGTCTCGAGGAAGCCCGCCGCGCACTCGACGGCGACGGCGAACGGCAGTCCGCGCGTGTTCGCCTGGAACGGGTAGCGCGTCCAGGCCCCGCGCGAGAAGATCCACGCGCGCCGCTCGTGCGCGGCGACGTTGTCCTTCAGCAGGTCGAGGATCAGCGCCCGGCCGTACGGGTCGTGCAGGTGCAGGAGGTGCCCGGTGTAGTCGAACGTGAAGCCGCCGGCCGTCCGCGAGCCCGCGGTCCCGCCGACGCGGTCCTTCGCCTCGACGACGAGCCGCGAGCGGACGCCCAGCCCGCCCAGGTGGCGCGCGGTCGAGAGGCCGGCCAGGCCCCCGCCGAGGATCAGGACGTCGGTCTTCATCTCATCTTCACCTGCGACAGGCGCAGCGCGGCCCACAGCACGACGGCGGCGACGAGCGCGTAGAGCGCGAGCGCCTCCTTCAGCGGGTACTGCGTCGCGAGGAACGCGCAGAAGCCGAAGAGCGCCGCCGCGCCCGCGGCGGCCGCGACGACCTGGCGGCGCGAGAGACCGAGCTTCTCGAGGCGCAGCGCGAAGTGGTCCTTCGAGCCGAGGAACGGGGACTTCCCCTGGTTCAGCCGCAGGACGCTGACGAACAGCGTGTCGAAGACGGGGACGAACAGGATCAGGAGCGGCGCGAAGACGCCGGCGTCGTTGACGTCCGAGTAGCGCGCGCCGAGCGAGATCCCGGCCAGCAGGAAGCCGAGGGTCAGGCTTCCGCAGTCGCCCATGAACACCTTGCGCTTCTTCGACAGGTTCCAGGGCAGGAAGCCCGCCGCCGCGCCGGCGATCGCGGCCGCCGCGAAGTTCACGTAGTGCTCCTCCGACGGCAGCGAGACGAGCAGGAAGCCGAGCGCGGCGATCGCGGCCTGGCTCGAGGCCAGCCCGTCCATGATGTCGATGATGTTCAGAGAGTTCGTGACCCCGGCGATCCAGAACGCCGTCACGAGCGCCGCGACCCAGCTCGGATGGATGAAGCGCACGCGCATGCCGTAGAGGATCAGCAGGGCCGCCGCCAGGAACTGGACCAGGAGCTTCGGCTTGTAGTCGAGCCCCTGCGGGCGCTTCAGGTCGTCGACGAGGCCGAGCAGGAAGACCAAGGTCCCGCCGAAGAGGAGCGCGCGCAGGTTGTGCAGGGTCCCGCTCGGGAAGCTCGTCGTCAGGCGCAGGAGCAGGAGGGCGCCGGCGAAGCCGGCCCAGATCGCGACGCCGCCGAAGATCGGCGTCGGCGTCGTGTGCGTCTTGACGGCCGAGGTCGGCGCGTCGAGCTTGCCGAGGCGCAGGGAGACGAGGCGCACCAGCGGCGTCAGCCCGAACGAGATCCCCGCCGCCGCGGCGAAGCAGAGCGCGAGCAGTCCCGCCTCGGACCCGATCACGTCCCCCCCAGCGCGGCGACCAGGCAGGCGGGGCCGGCGTAGACGGTCCGCAGGTGCTTCTCGAGCCCCTGCCAGTTCGCGGCGCCCTTCGCGGTGAAGGTCCCGACGCTGGCGCCGAGACGGTCGGACTCGCGCGGCACGAACAGCAGGTGCGTGAAGCCGTCCCCGCGCAGGGTCCGCGCGAGGTCCGCCGGCGAGGACGCCGCGTCGGCGGCGATCACGTACAGGTTCGGCGCGTCGACCGTCGTCGGGAGGTGCGCGCGCGGGATGTAGTAGCCGCGCTGCTCGCCGACGACCAGGAGGTCGGCGTCCTCGGGCAGGCTCCGCGCGAACGCCGCGCACGGGTAGTAGTCGAGGCGGCGCGACAGGAACTGCTCGCGGGTCAGCTGGGCGAGCAGGATCTCCTGCGAGCCGAACACGCCGTGCACGTACAGGAAGAGGAACAGGTGCGAGGCCGTCAGGACCGCGGCGGCGGCGGCGGCGACGGCGCGGGCCGGGCGGCCGGCCTGCGCCCACCAGGCGGCGGCGCCGGCCGCCCCGACGAGGGCCAGCGCCGGGGCCAGCGCGGTCAGGAAGCGCAGGACGACGCCGGTCGAGAACCAGCCCGCGACGTAGAGCGCCGTCAAGAGCGCCAGGCCGCGCGGCGCGCGCTTCTTCCAGGCCGCCCACAGCCCGATCGGCCACAGCCAGAGCACGAGGTCCCAGCCGAGGTCGCCGAGCACGTCCATGCCGCCGCCGTAGCGCAGGGGGTCGCGCACGAGCAGGACCGGCAGGCGGATCAGGTCGTGCAGGAAGCCGCGCTGGTGGCCGTACTCGGTCAGGACCTTGAAGTACCCCTCGGCCAGGTTCGACGTCCAGCCGACCGAGGTCGCCGGGAAGAGCTTGTACAGGAACGGGAAGACCGGGTTGCCGACGAACAGCCAGTTCTTGACCAGCCAGGGCGCGAAGAGCGCGGTGACGACGGCCGTGAAGACGGCCGCGCCCTTCCAGCGGCCGCGCCACAGCAGGCGCAGGCCGAGCACGACCGCCAGCAGGCCCGCGTAGTACTTGGTCCCGAGGGCCAGGCCCGTGAAGAGCGCCGACAGGAGGAGCAGGCCGCCGTCGCCGCCCTCGTCCGAGGCCTCGAAGCTGAGCAGGGCCGCCGTCGTCCACAGCATCACGAGCGGCTCGACGTAGGCGGTCGACGCGAGCAGGAGCACCGCCGTCAGCGTCGCGACCAGCGCCGCGGCCCAGGGCGCGGCCGGCGTCAGCCGGCGCCCGAAGGTCAGCAGCCACAGGACCGAGAGCGCGGCCGCCGCCCACACGTACATCTGCGCGAGCAGGTCCGAGCCGAGCGACAGCGCGAGCGTGAAGAGCATCTCGCCGTTCTGCGGGAAGTGCGCGTACAGGATCCCGGTCGGCGCGTACAGGCGCCCGGCGCGCAGGTAGTCCTGCGGCAGGGCCAGATGGTAGACGAGGGCGTCGTACTGGTGCGGGGGCACCAGGCAGGCCCAGAGCGCGGCCAAAAGCGGCAGGCCGATCAGCGCGCACAGCCACGGGCGCGCGAGCGCGCGGCGCGCGGCGTCGGCCGTCGAGCGCGCGGCGGGCTCGAGCTCCGGCCAGCCGGCCAGCCACAGGACGCCGAGCAGAAGCGAGGCCGTCCAGGGCCGGAGCAGGCCCGCCGCCGCCAGCGCGAACTCGCCGAGCGAGAGCAGGCCGAGGCCGAGCGTCGCCCCGGCGACCGTCGCCTCCGCCGCGTCGAGGCCCGGCGCGAGCGCGCGGACCGCGCGCCGCCCGGCGCAGGCCCCGGCCGCGCCCGAGACCGCGAGCAGGAGGAGCGGCAGGACCGCCGGCTGGAGCGCCGGGAGGAGCCAGAGCTTGGCCGAGACCGCGGCCAGGGCCGCGGTCAGGCCCGCCCCGAGAAGGCCCGTCATCGCGGCCGCTTCGGCTCGAAGAGCCCGAAGCGCGCCAGCCCCGCGCTCTGCAGGACGTACTGCCCGAGGCAGACCAGCGCCGACAGCCCGTAGACGCAGGAGCGGCGGAAATTGATCGACGAGGCCTCCGCGAAGTAGCGCGCGGCGACGGGCACGTCGCCGAGGCGGAACTTCAGGTAGGCGGCCTGGATCAGGAACTGCTGGTCGAAGACGAAGTCGTCGGAATTCCGCTCCCACGTCACGGTCTCGAGACAGCGCCGCGAGTACGCGCGCAGTCCCGAGTGCCACTCGCCCAGGTTCTGCCCGGTCACCGCGTTCTCGAACATCGTCAGCAGGCGGTTGAACGCGTACTTGTAGACCGGCATCCCGCCCTGCAGGGCCTCCCAGCGGGTGCGGATGCGGTTTCCGCAGACCATGTCGCAGATGCCGTCGGAGATCAGCGCCGACATGATCGGGACCAGGCGCGCGTCGTACTGGTAGTCCGGATGGACCATCACGACGACGTCGGCGCCGCGCTCGAGCGCGGCGCGGTAGCAGGTCTTCTGGTTGCCGCCGTAGCCTTTGTTCGTCTCGTGCTCGATGACGGTCAGGCCGAGCTTCCGGGCGAGGGCGACCGTGCCGTCCTTCGAGCGGTCGTCGACGAGGATCACCTCGTCCACCGACCCCGGCGGGATGTCGCGGATCGTGCGCTCGAGGGTCTTCTCGGCGTTGTAGGCCGGCATGACGACGACGACCTTGGGCTTGGGCATCGCGGCGGCCATTATAGGAAAACCGGAAGCGGGCGGCCGGGTCCCTCGCTCCGCTCGAGGCAGAAGCGGTGGAAGAGGCGGGCCGCGCCGGACAGCGAGCCCGACGGCAGCGCCCAGCGGAAGGTGCGCCGGATCGAGAGGTCGGCGATCTCCAGCGGGACCAGGCGGCCGAGCGCGAGCTCCTCCCGGATCGACCAGCGCGACAGGAAGCCGATCCCGAGGCCCGCCGCGGCCGCGCCCTTGATCGCCTCGGTGCTGCCCAGCTCGACGGCGACCGACAGGTCGCGCGCGGCCAGGCCCGCGCGGCGCAGCGCGCGCTCGACCACCGCGCGCGTGCCCGAGCCCTGCTCGCGCCACAGGATCGGCTGGCCGGCGAGGTCGCGCGCGCGGCGCGCGCGCGCCGGGAACGCGGCCCCGCGGCAGGCGACGATCTCGTCGTCGACGAACGGCTCCAGGCGCAGGCGCGACGCGCGCCCGTGGCCCTCGACGAGGCCCAGCGGGACCGCGCCGCGGCGCACGAGGTCCAGGACCTCGTCCGTGTTGCCGACGCTCAGGCGCACGCGCGCGCCCGGTCGGCGGCGCGCGAACTCGGCGATCAGCGGGGGCAGGACGTGGCCGGCGATCGTCGTGCTCGCCGCGATCTGCAGGCTTGGCGCGCCCTCGCCGCCGGGGGCCAGCTCCTCGAGCGAGCGCTCGAGCAGCGCGTGCACGCGCCGCGCCGAGTCGTAGAGGCGGCGCCCGGCCGGGGTCAGGCTGACGCCGCGCGCCGAGCGCAGGAAGAGCGTCGTCCCGAGCTGGGACTCGAGGCGCCGGATCTGCGCGGTCACCGCCGGCTGGGACAGGTTCAGCGCGCGGGCGCCCGCCAGCACGCGCCCGGCGTCGGCGACGGTCAGGAAAGTCGCCAGCAGGGACGGGTCGACCGAGAAGGAGTAGAGGCCCATGCCGATATAGGATTATGCTATAAATCACGGCTTCGAGCTATAGACGCCGCCACGGAGACCCGATGACCCCGAACCCCCGCCGCCTCCGCCGCGCCCTGGCCGCCGTCCTGCTGGCCGCCGCCGTCCCCGCGTCCGCCGTCGAGCTCGGCACGCCGATCAACGGCGCCGTCTCGGCCAACGCGAAGATGCTGACCAACCCGCCCCTGCCGATGATCGACTACAAGCCCGGGGCCTACAAGGTCGCCGTCGAGCCCGACTACTTCGTCGGGCGCATCGACGGCGACAACGCGGACTCCGGCTCGCACGATCACGCGGACCTCAAGGGCGCCGGCGGCGCCGTCAGCGCGAGCTGGGCCTTCGCCGACCGCTGGGGGGTCTACGCGTACGGGATGGGCAGCGCGGTCGACGCCTCGAACATCACGAAGACCCCGCTCGCCGGAAGCCAGCACGAGACCGCGGCGTTCGGCAACACGCACGCCTCCTTCGAGGCCCTCAGCGTCGGGATCGTCCGCCAGTTCTTCGGGGACGGCGACGACGGCTTCGCCCTGCCAGTCTTCCTCGGGCCGATGATCGCCCACGTGTCGATGGCGCCGACGCACGTCGTGCTGGACAACTACGCGGGCGGCGTCACCCAGCACGACGACTACGACGTCTCGGTCGACCAGTTCCTGCCGGGCGTGATGGGCGGCGTCGAGTCCTCGTTCGACGTCGGCCGGAGCTTCGCGCTCCAGCCGTTCGCCCTCGTCGCGGTGATGGCCAAGCAGCCCGCCCCGAACATCACGAACGTCCGCGTCCAGCAGAGCCAGGACGTCCCGCAGACGACGATCACGCACGGCTACGGCGGCTTCGGCCTCGACGCGGTCTACCGGCCGTGGGGGGTGTCCGTCAACCTGACGGCGCCGCTCTTCGACCACCTGGTCAACATCAACGGCGCGACGAACTTCTCGGGGAGCCTGTTCTCGGTCTCCTGGGCGTTCGGCCGCTACGTCCGCTAGCCCTTCTTCGTGCTGAAGCCGAGCGGGAGGTAGGCCGGGCACCAGCCCAGCGCCGCCGTCAGGAGCGGCACGAGGCCGACGAGGCCCCACCAGCTCTTGAACCACGCCCCCGCGCCCAGGATCGCGACTCCGGCGACCGCGCGCAGGGCCCGGTCGACTCCGCCCACGTTGCATTTCATGACTCCTCCTTTAAGGACGCGCCGATTCTATATAATCGGCGAGTGACGTCCGAGCGCGAGCTGATCGAGAAAAGCCGCAACGGAGACGCCGAGGCCTTCTCGCGCCTCGTAAGCCGCTACGAGGACCGCATCTACCGCCTGGCCCAGCACGTCTGCTCGGGCCTGCCCTCCGACGCCGACGACGTCTACCAGGAGACCTTCCTGACCGCGTTCAAGAAGCTGAAGGGCTTCCGCCAGGACGCGGACCTGGGCACCTGGCTCTACCGGATCGCGTCGAACCTGTGCTTCATGCGCTACCGGCGCAAGAAGCGCGAGCCGTTCGTGCCCCTGCTCGATCGCCCGCACGACCACGACGACGAGCGCGACGCCCCGCGCGGGCCGCAGTACCGCGATCCCGAGCCGACCCCGGAGGAGGCCGCCCGCAAGAGCGAGCTGACCGCCGCCGTCTCCGACGCGCTCGCGCGCCTGCCCGTCGACTACCGCCTCGTCGTCGTCCTGCGCGACGTCGAGGGCCTGTCCGCCGAGCGGACCGCTAAGGTCCTGAAGCTCAGCGTCGCCGCGGTCAAGTCCCGCCTGCACCGCGGGCGCCTGTTCCTGCGCGACGAGTTCCGGCGCTCGTTCGACGCGAACCCTCCGCGCGGCTCCGGCATCTCAAAGCCATGAAGGAGCTCGAGAAGCTGTCCTGCCGGCGCCGCGTCGCCCTCCTCTGCGACTACCTCGACGGGGAGCTGCCGGCGGCTTCGCGCCGCCTCGTCGCCGCCCACCGCCGCTCGTGCCTGCCCTGCGCGCAGGTGCTGGCCAGCCTCGAGCGCACCGTGCGCGCGCTCAAGGGCCTGCGCGGCGACGCGAAGCCCCCCGCCGCCTCGCGCCGCACCCTCAAGACCGCCCTGGCCCGCGCCGCCCGCCCGCGCCGCTGACCCCCCCGGCGTACGGGCCGTCCCGTTGCTAGGCGAAGGGCATGGCCCGTCTGCTGGTACTCGGCGCCGGGATCTCCGGGCACACGGCCGCCCTGGTCGCGCGGCGGCGCCTGCCCGCCGCGCACCGCGTCGCGGTCGTCAGCCCGCTCGAGACGTACAACTGGATCCCGTCCAACATCTGGGTCGGCGTGGGCGTGATGGCCCCGTCCGAGGTCCTGGTCCCCCTGCGCCCGGTCTACGAGAAGACCGGGGTCGACTTCGTCCAGGGGCGCGCCGTCGAGCTGCGCCCCGACGGCTCCGCGGAGGACCCGGCGCCGCACGTCGTCGTCGAGACGCCGGACGGGGGGCGCCGGCGCGAGCCATACGACTACCTGATCAACGCGACCGGACCGAAGCTGAACTTCGCGGCGACCCCGGGGCTGGGCCCGTCCGGCTTCAGCCACTCCGTCTGCACGAGCGGGCACGCGGCCGACGCCGCGCGGGGCTTCCTCGAGTGCGTCGAGCGCCTGAAGCGCGGCGAGCGGCAGACCCTGGTGGTCGGCATGGGCCACGGGACCTGCACCTGCGAGGGGGCCGCATTCGAGTACGTGTTCAACGTCGAGTTCGAGCTGCGCCGGCACGGCGTGCGCGACAAGGCGCGCCTCGTCTTCCTGACCAACGAGGCCGAGCTCGGCGACTTCGGCGTCGACGGCCTGCGCTTCCGGCAGGGAGGCTACGTCGTCCACAGCCGCTTCTTCGCCGAGTCGCTGTTCGCCGAGCGCGGCGTCGAGCGGATCGTCGGCGCGCACGTGCGCGAGGTCCAGAAGGGGCGCCTGCGCTATTCGACCCTGGACGGCGGGGAGGGCGAGCTCGCCTTCGACTTCGCGATGCTCCTGCCGCCGTTCACCGGCGTCGGGCTCAAGGCGGCGGCGCGCGACGGGCGCGACCTGACCGCCGAGCTCTTCGCGCCGAGCGGCTTCATGAAGGTCGACGCCGACTACGCGCCGAAGGACTGGGCGGACTGGCGGGCGGGCGACTGGCCGCGGACCTACGCGAGCCCGTCCCGGCCGAACCTCTTCGCGGTCGGCATCGCGTTCGCTCCGCCGCACGCGATCTCGCGCCCGCGCCGCGCGCCGGACGGGACGCCGATCTCCCCCGCGCCGCCGCGCACCGGCATGCCGTCGGCGATCATCGGCCGCGCCGCCGCGCTCAACGCCGCCGACCTGATGCTCGGGCGGGCCGACCGCCCGCGCCGGACCGCGTCGATGGCCGAGCTCGGCGCGGCCTGCGTGGCCTCCGCCGGCGCGGGCTGGTGGTCGGGGACGGCCGCGTCGATGACGATGTACCCGATCGTCCCCGACTACGAGCGCTACCCCGAGTTCGGGCGCGACCTGGACCGGACCTTCGGCGAGATCGGCTCGGCCGGACACTGGATCAAGCAGATCCTGCACCGGATGTTCCTGTACAAGGCCCGCGCGAAGCCGGGCTGGTGGCTGATCCCGGAATGAGGAGCGCGCGATGAGGCCCCCCGAGACGCCGTCCTCCGCCGCGGTCCCGACCCGGGCGACCGCCTTCCTGCGCACCTTCGTCCCGTGGCAGCTCTTCCGCTTCGCCGCGATCAACCTGAAGATGATCCGAATGATCCTGCTCTCTCACCGCGGGCCGGGACGGGACGGCCCCGGCCGCTGAATCCTTTTCGCGATCCCCGCATCACAAGTGTAGAACCATGAAAACAGCGCTCCTCGCCCTCCTGTCGGCCGTCCTGCTCGCCGCCCCCGGCTCCGCCGCCGACCTCTCCGCGCTGGCCGCCGCCGCCGCGGACCGCTCGCCCGAGGCGACGCAGGCCCAGGCCCAGGGCCGCGAGGCGCGCGCGGGCTTGAGCGAGGCGCGCGCCGGGCGCCTGCCGCGCCTGAGCGCGACGAGCGCCTTCCTGCGCGGCAACGACCCGGTCTACGTCTTCGGCTCGCTCCTCCAGCAGCGCTCCTTCGGCGCGCAGAACTTCGCGGTCGACGCCCTGAACCACCCGGCCGACTACAACGACATCAAGACGTCGCTGAACGCGGGCGTGCCGCTGTTCACCGGCTTCGCGATCTCGCGCGCCGTCGAGGCGGGCAAGCTGGGCGTGCGCCAGGCCGGCCTCGGGGAGGACGCGGCCCGGCAGGGCGCGCGCTGGCAGGCCGTCGACGACGCCCTGCGCGTCCTGCTCGACACCGAGACCCTCTCGTCGCTCGACGCGCGCATCGCCTCCGCCGAATCCGAACTGGCCGAGGCCGACCGCCTCAAGGCGCGGGGCCTGGTGCTCGGCTCCGACTTCTACGCCGCGCAGGCCGTGCTGGGGTCCCTGCGCGCCTGGCGCCTGCAGGTCCAGGGAGACCTCGACGCGCGGCGCGCCGAGCTGTCCGTCCTGACCGGCGTCCCCGCGGAGGACCTGTCGGTGTCGGGCGTCCTCGCGAACGCGCCCTACGACGTCGCCGCCTCCACCGCGCTGGTCGCCGGCGCCTTGGCCGCCCGACCCGACCTCGCGCTGGCCCAGGTCGGCGTCTCCCAGGCGGAGCTGGCCCGCCGGCAGGCCGACGCCAGCGTGCTGCCGACCGTCATGGCCTTCGGCTCGCTGGAGACCAACACCAAGGACTTCACGGACAACCCCTGGAGCCGCCTGTTCGGCGTGCAGGCCTCGCTGGCCTTCGGCGACCCCGGCTATCCCGCCCGGCGCGCCCGCGCCCGGGCCGCCCAGCAGGCCGCCGAAGCCTCGCGCCTCGGCGCGGAGCGGCGGATCCTCGCCCAGGTGGCGCAGGCGCGGGTCGGCTACGAAGCCGCCCTGGGCATGCTGCCGGACCTTTCCGACACCGTGGCGCGCGCCCGGCGCTCGCTGGTCCTGTTCCGGCCGCTCTACCGCGAGGGGCGCCAGAGCGTCCTCGAGGTCCTGCGCGCCGAGGAGGGCCTGGCCCAGGCGCAGGCCGCCTACGCGCAGGCGCTCTTCGGCCTTCACGACGGCTACGCGCGCCTGCTGGCGGCCCAAGGCCGCCTCGACGCCGCCGGCGTCGCGGAAATCCAGCGCCACTTGGAGACCTCCCGATGAGCGAACAGCCCCCCCTCGGCCTGGCCGGGCGCGTCGCCGCCGCCTTCATCCAGTCCAAGCTCACCGTCCTGATCGTCGTCAGCTCCCTGCTCCTGGGCGCCCTCGCCGTGCTCAAGCTGCCGCGCGAGGAGGACCCGCAGATCAAGGTCCCGATGTTCGACGTCCTCGTGCCCTTCCCCGGCGCCGGCTCCCAGGAGGTCGAGCAGCGCGTCGTCGACGTCGGCGAGCGCAAGCTCTGGGAGATCCCGGGCGTCAAGTACGTCTACTCGACGGCCAGCCCGGACATGGCTCTCTTCATCGTCCGCTTCGAGGTCGGCGAGAACCCGGACGACGCGATGACGCGCGTCTACACGAAGGTCTTCGCCAACCGCGACCTCCTGCCGCCCGGGGCCGGCGAGCCGATGATCAAGCCGCACTCGATCAACGACGTCCCGATCCTGACGCTGACGCTGAGCGGCCGGGGGCTCGACGGCCTCGCCCTGCGCCGCGAGGCCGCCGCCCTGCGCCAGGAGATCAGCGCCGTCCCCGACGTCTCGCAGACGGAGATCATCGGCGGCCGCCGGCGCGAGTTCCTCGTCCACATCGATCCGGCGCGCCTGGCCGCGCGGCGCCTGACGCCCCTCGAGCTCGTCGGCATCCTCGGCGCCTCCAACGCGCGCCTGCCCGCCGGGCACGTGAACGAGCCCGGCCGCGACGTCCTCGTCCAGACCGACTCCCTGATCCGCGACGTCGACGAGCTCAAGCGCGTCGTCGTCGGCGTGTCGGGCGGGCGCCCCGTGCTCCTCCAGGACGTCGCGACGGTGACCGACGGGCCCGACGACGAGGAGCGCGAGGTCCTCACCCAGCCCAAGGGCGGGCCGCAGGAGACGGCCGTCACCATCGCCGTCTCCAAGCGTCAGGGCTCCAACGCCACCGTGGTGTCGCGCGCCGTGCTCGCGCGGGTCGCGCGGGTCAAGGCGACGCTGGCCCCCGGCGCCGACATCGCCGTCACGCGCGACTACGGCCGGACCGCGAAGGACAAGTCGGACGAACTGCTCTACCACATGCTGCTGGCCACCCTCTCGGTCACGGTGCTGATCGGGCTGTTCCTCGGCGCGCGCGAGGCCCTCGTCGTGCTCGTCGCCGTGCCGGTGACGCTCGCGCTGACCCTGCTGGTCTACTACCTGGCCGGCTACACGCTCAACCGGATCACGCTCTTCGCGCTGATCTTCTCGATCGGCATCCTCGTCGACGACGCGATCGTCGTCGTCGAGAACGTCCACCGCCACTACTCGATGCGCGACGGCCGCTCGCTCTGGCAGCTGACCATCGAGGCCGTCGACGAGGTCGGCAACCCGACCCTGCTGGCGACCTGGACCGTCATCGCCGCCATCCTGCCGATGGCCTTCGTGCGCGGCCTGATGGGCCCCTACATGCGTCCGATCCCGGTCGGCGCGTCCTTCGCGATGATCTTCTCGGTGGGCATCGCCTTCATCGTCTCGCCGTGGGCCTTCGCCCACATCCTGAACGTCTGGAAGCCGAAGGAACACGAGGAGGGCGCCGGCGCCGGTCGGCTGGACGCCGCCTATCGCGCCGTGATGCGCCGCCTGCTGGCCAGCGGCCGCCTGCAGGTCCTCCTGGCCGCCGCGACGGCGGTCCTGCTGGCGGGGTCCGTCGCCCTGATCCCGCTCAAGGGCGTCATCGTCAAGATGCTGCCCTTCGACAACAAGAACTCCTTCGACATCGTGCTCGACATGCCGGAGGGCTCGTCGCTGGACGCCACGCGCGCCGTCGCCGAGAAGCTCGCCGCCGCCGCGAGCGCGGTCCCCGAGGTCCGGCGCGTCACCCTCTATCTCGGCACGTCCGCCCCCTTCGACTTCAACGGCCTGGTGCGCCACTACTTCCTGCGCCGTTCGCCCGACCGCGCCGAGATCGAGGTCAACCTCAGCCCGAAGGAGGAGCGCCGGCGCCAGAGCCACGACATCGCGAAGGCCCTGCGCCCGGAGCTGACCGCCGTCGCTCAAGCCGCCGGCGCGCACGTGCAGCTCGCCGAGGTCCCGCCGGGGCCGCCGGTGCTCTCGCCGCTGGTCCTCGAGTTCTACGCCCCGAGCGCCGCCCTGCGCGACGAGCTGGCGCGCCGCGCCGAGGCGATCCTGCGCAAAGATCCCGGCGTGACCGACGTCGACACCTACGTCGCCGCCCCCCAGCCGCTGCAGCGCCTCGCCGTCGACCGGGAGAAGGCCACGCTCAACGGCATCCCGCCGCTGGCGATCGCCCGCACGGTGAGCCTGGCCCTCGGCGGGATGCCGGTCGGCTTGGCCCACGTGCCCAGCGCGCTCGAGCCCGTCGACATCGTCCTGCGCCTGTCCGAGGCGATGCGGCGCGGGCTCGGCCCCGCGCGCTCGATCGACCTCTACTCGCGCAACGGCACGCCGATCCCCGTCGGCGCGCTGACCCGCGTCGAGCCGCGGCAGGCCGACGAACCGATCTACCACAAGAACCTCCTGCCCGTCAGCTACGTGCTGGCCGACGTCGCCGGCCGCGAGGAGAGCCCGATCTACGCGATCCTGGGCCTGCGCGGCAAGATGCAGGACATGGCCGACGCGATGGGCGTGCACCTCGTGCAGTACTACGACCAGATGCCGCGCAGCTCGCGCGAAGTCGCGCTCAAGTGGGACGGCGAGTGGCAGATCACCTACGAGGTCTTCCGCGACCTGGGCATCGCCTTCGCGCTGGTGCTCGTCCTGATCTACGTCCTCGTCGTGGGCTGGTTCGAGAACTTCGCGGTGCCGCTCGTCATCATGGCCCCGATCCCGCTGACCTTGGTGGGCATCCTGCCCGCGCACTGGGCGCTGCACGCCTTCTTCACGGCGACCTCGATGATCGGCTTCATCGCCGGCGCCGGCATCGTCGTGCGCAACTCGATCATCCTGGTCGACTTCATCCAACTGCGCCTCAAGCAGGGCCTGCCGCTCGAGGAGGCCGTCATCGACGCCGGCGCCGTGCGCTTCCGCCCGATCCTGCTGACGGCGGCGGCCGTCGTCGTCGGCGCGGGCGTGATCCTGTTCGACCCGATCTTTCAGGGGATGGCCATCGCGCTGATGGCCGGCGAGGTGGCCACGACCCTGCTGGCGCCCGTCGTCGTCCCCGTCTTCTACTACGCGCTCGCCCGGAGGAACCTCGCATGACCCTGGAACGCCGGATCCGCCTGATCGCCGGAACCTTCATCCTGCTCAGCCTCGCGCTGGCGCATTGGGTCGACCATCGCTGGCTGTGGTTCACCGCCTTCGTCGGCGCCAACCTGTTCCAGTCCGCGCTGACGAAGTGGTGCCTGATGGAGGACATCCTGAGAGCCCTCAAGTGGGACGGCTCGTCGGGGGAGGGAAAATGAGCGCCCCGCCCGCCTTCGCGCCGCGGCGCATCCTGGCGGCCAGCGACCTGAGCCCGGCTTCCGAGGCCGCGATGCGCTGGGCGGCCCTGCTGGCCGGCTCGTTCGACGCGAAGCTGGGCGTCGTGCACGCCCACCACGTCGAGTTCCCGCCCTACTTCAGCCCCGCGCAGATCAAGACCATCCTGCGCGAGACGGCGGCCGCGCAGAAGCGCGCGCGGACCCACGTCGCCGAGTGGTTCCAGGCGGTCTGCGGCTGTCCGGCCGAGGCCTTGATCTCCGACGATTACGCGATCGACGCCGTCCTGCGGACGAGCCGGAGCTGGAAGGCCGACCTGCTCGTGCTGGGGACCCACGGACGCACGGGCGTCGGCCGCCTGTGGTTCGGCTCGGTGGCCGCGGGCGCGGTCCGGCGCAGCCCGCG
>JAGWRY010000249.1 GCA_028869495.1 Elusimicrobiota bacterium
CCTCGGGGAACGGCGCGCCGAGGTCGCCGGTGCGCAGGCCGGCCTCCAGGTGCGCGACCGGCGCGCGCCGGTGGAAGGCGGCCAGGGCCGCCCCGAGCGCGCTCGTCGTGTCGCCCTGCACGAGGACGAGGTCCGCCGGACGCCGCGCGAGTTCAGCGTCGACCCCGGCGACGACGGCCGCCAGAAGGTCCGCCGGCGAGCGGCCGCGGCGCATCAGGCGCAGGTCCGCGTCGGGGCGCAGGCCGAAGGCGGCCAGCGCGGGGCGCAGAAGGTCGCGGTGCTGTCCGGTCGAGAGCAGGCGGACGCGGAAGGCGGGGTCGCGCCTCAGGCGCAGGACGAGCGGCGCGCACTTGACCGCCTCCGGGCGCGTGCCGACGACGGTCAGGACGCGGAGCGGGGGCACGGCTCCGATTCAAGCATAACCGGAGGCGGAGACGCGACCGGCGCGAGCGCTACTTCGGCAGGGGAAGGACGTACGACGAGCCCGCGGAGACGGTCACGGGCGCGGCGGCCGAGGAGAGGCGCACGGTGAGCGCGCCGGCGGAGACTTCGACGGCCGGGGTCGGGCGCTTCGGCGGAGGCCGGAGCTCGTAGCGGAACGCGGTGCCGGCCGGGGCGTCCAGGCGGGCTCCGCCCAGCGCGAACTCGACGGAGCCGTCCAGGACCTCGACGCTCGAATCGGAGACGATCGGCACGGCCGGCGCGCCGGGAGTGACGACGACCGCGCCCTGCCAGCCCGCGACGCGATAGGAGCCGGCGACGCGGGACGGGCAGAGGTCCTGCGTGCAGGGCGCCGGCGCGGCGCAGGCGCAGGCTCCCAGGACGAGGACGACGGCCAGGCGGCGCATCAGTAGAGCGTCCCGCCGGCGGCGACGGCGTCGGAGAAGGACGGCAGGCCCTGCGCGGGGCCGCGCGGGCGGCGCAGGTCGGTGACTTTCGAGCCGTAGTACAGGACGACCTTGCGCACGTAGGCGCGCGTCGAGCGGTACCAGCGCGAGCGCGTCAGGAACTTGGGGCCGGCGTGATAGGCGGCGATCACGCGCTGCATGACCCAGTGCGGGACGTCGGTGTAGCGCACGCCCTTCAGGTGGAAGATCCGCCAGGCCGTCTTGAAGAGGACCTGGATGTAGGCGGCGCCGGCCTTGATGCCCTGCTCGGGGTCGTAGAGCCGAGCCGGATTCACGCCGACGCTGCGCGCGGTGACCGGCATCACCTGCATGAGGCCCCGGGCGCCGGCCGGCGAGTGGGCCTGCGGGTCGAACTCGGACTCCGCGGCCATGATCGACTTCAGGAAGCGCGCGTCGAGGCGGTACTTGCGGGCGTACTTGAGGATCAGGTCGTCGTAGCGGTCGGTGACGCCGGGCTCGGCCAGCAGGGAGCGGAACGTGCGGCGGTAGGCCGCGGTCTCCTTGGGGACGGGGACGACGAGTTCCTGGTGGAGCTGGGCGGCCGCCCGGCGGGCCTGGCCGACGGCGGGCGCCGCGGGCCGCGGCTCGGTCCGGCGCGGGACGACGACCG
>JAGWRY010000250.1 GCA_028869495.1 Elusimicrobiota bacterium
GTCGGCGAGGAGCAGTGTCGGATTGTTGATGAGCGCCCGGCAGATCGCCACCCGCTGGCGCTCGCCGCCCGAGGCTTGCGAGGGAAAGCGCCCATGCAGCCGTTCCAGCCCGAGGCTGGCCAGAAGCTCCCGGGCGCGCGCTTCGGCTTCGCGCGGCTCGTTCTTGGCGCGCCCGGCGGCCGCGGCGATGCGCCAAGGCATGAGGACGTTCTCGAGCATCGTGAACTCGGGCAGCAGCGAGTCGAACTGGAAGACGAAGCCGAGGCGCTCGTTGCGCAGGAGCGCGCGCTCGTCGTCGGAGAGGCGCGCGACGTCGGTCCCGCCGAGCCGGAGCTCGCCCTCGTCCGGGCGGTCCATCAGGCCCAGCAGGTTCAGGAGCGTGGACTTGCCCGAGCCGCTGGGGCCGAGGACGGCGACGAACTCTCCGGCCGCGACGGTCATCTCCAGGCCGCGCAGGACGGGGACGCGGCCCGCGCCGCTCCCGTAGGACTTGCTCACGGATCGAGCCAGGATCGCGGGCTCAGCCATAGTGGATGGCCTCGACGGGGTCGGCCTTCGCGGCGCGGCGGGCCGGGTAGATGGTCGCCAGCATGGTCAGGGTCAGGCCGACGACGGCGACGGCGGCGACGTCCCAGCGGTGGATGTCGACCGGCACGCGGGTCAGGTAGTAGATGTCGGCGGGCAGGCGCACGATCGGGAAGGTCTTGATCACCCAGCACAGGAAGAAGCCGAGCGCGAAGCCGGCCCCGACGCCGGTGCCGCCGATCAGAAAGCCCTCGACCAGGAAGATGCGCTCGATCATGGCGGCGTGCGCGCCCATCGCCTTCAGGAGCCCGATGTCGCGGGTCTTCTCGACCGAGCGCAGGATCTGGGTGCTGGCGATGTTGAGCGAGGCGACCAAGGTGATCAGGGTCAGGATGATGAACATCACGGTCTTCTCGAGCTTGAGCGCCGCGAAGAGGGTCGAGTTCATCTGCGCGTAGGTGCGCACGGCGCGCGGCCAGTTCAGCTTGTCGCTCAGGCGCTTGGCGACCGCGTCGGCCAGGCCGATGTCGGTCAGCCGGATGCCGATTCCCTTCTGCCCGGCCTCGCGCCCCAGGAACTTGTCGGCCGCGGCCAAGCCCGTCCAGGCGGTGCCGCTGTCGTACTGGTAGTAGCCGGTCTTAAGGAGGCCGACGACCTTGAAGCGCTGCATCTTGGGCAGCATCCCCAGGGGCGTCGCGACGCTCTGCGGCGAGACCAGGATCACCTGCCCGCCGACGTCGGCGCCCATCATGTCGGCCAGCTCGACGCCCAGCACGATCCCCGGCGTCTTGCCGCCGCCCTCTACGCCCGCCCAGCTTCCCGCGACCAGCTTCTGCGCCAGGTCGTTGACCTTGAACTCCTGCTTCGGGTCCAGGCCCTTGAGGATGACGCCGATCGAGCGGTCGTGGCTGGTCAGGATCGCCTGCCCCAGCACGAACGGCGCCGTCGCCCGGACCGCCGGGTCCGCCCGGGCGACCGCCTCGATGCGCGCCTGGTCCTCGGGCGAGGTCGCCCCGTACACCGTGACGTGCGCCTGCGCGCCGATGATCTTGCGCTCGATGTCCGTCTGGAACCCGTTCATCACCGACAGCGTCGTGATCAGCGCGGCGACGCCGACCGTGACGCCGGCCACGCCGATCGAGGTCGTGACGACGGCGAACAGGCCCTTGCGCTTGGCCTTGAGATACCGGAGGGCGATGAAGAGCTCGAGAGGCACGTCAGGCCGTTTCGGCGCGCTTCAGGGTCGGGAACGGGATCACGTCGCGGATCGAGTCGCGGCCGGTCAGCAGCATGACGAGGCGGTCGATGCCGACGCCGATGCCGCCCATCGGGGGCATGCCGGCCTCCATCGCCTGGACGAAGTCCTCGTCCAGGAGGTCGGCCTCGGCGTCGCCCTCGGTCTTCTGCTTCATCTGCTCGGCCAGGCGGTCGCGCTGGTCCTGGGGGTCGTTGAGCTCGGAGTAGGCGTTCGACAGCTCCTTGCCGGCGGCGAAGCACTCGAAGCGCTCGACCAGGCTCTCGGTGCCGGGCTTGAGCTTGGCCAGCGGCGTGATCGCGGTCGGATGGTCGAACAGGAAGGTCGGCTGCTGGAGCAGGTCCTCGATCTTGGCTTCCAAGATGCGGTCGAAGAGCTTGGCGCTCGGGGTCTTCTCGCCGGCGGGGACATTCAGCTTGCCGGCGAGCTTCAGGAGCCCCGCGCGGTCGAAGCCCTTGCCCTGGAGCACGGCCTCGATGGGCTCGCCGCAGCGCTCCTTCCAGACCTCGGGCAGGTACAGGCGGCGGAACGGGGGCTTGAGGTCGATCTTGGTCCCGCGCCACTCCACCTCGGAGACGCCGAGGGCCTCGGCGCACTCCGAGAGCATCGTCTCGAAGATCGAGGCCATGCCCTCGTAGTCGGAGTACGCCTCGTAGAGCTCGAGCATCGTGAA
>JAGWRY010000251.1 GCA_028869495.1 Elusimicrobiota bacterium
CCGACGCGCCCAGCCGCCTGCGCCGCGACGTCTTCGTCCCGTCCTTCGTGGATCTCGCCTGCGGCAAGCACATCGCCAAGACCGCCGAGGAGCGCGGTTTGGAGAAAGGGCTGACGCGCGAGTCCCTCGACGCCTGGGCCCTGCGCTCGCACCGCCGCGCGCGCGCCGCCGCGAACGCCCTCGCCGAGGAGATCGTCCCGACGGCGGGACTTTCGTCCGACGACTGGGTGCAGGACGCGCCCGCGCCCGAGAGATTCGCCTCCGCGCGGGCGCTCTTCGACGACGGCACGACCTTGATGACCCACGCCAACGTCCACGGCATCGTCGACGGCGGCGCCGCGCTGGTCCTGGCCGCGGCCAGGGCCGCGACCGGGCGCGCGCTGGGCCGCCTCGCCTCGACCGCCTTGGTCGGCGTCGCCCCCGAGCGCATGGCCTACGCGGCCGTGCCCGCCGCGCGCCGCGCCCTCGAGGACGCGCGCTGGCGCGCGCGCGACGTCGAGCTCTGGGAGCTCAACGAGACCTTCGCCGCCCAGGTCCTTTTGGACGTCGCCGAGCTGGGCCTGGACCCCGAGCGCGTCAACGTGCGCGGCGGCGCGATCGCGCTGGGCCATCCGTTCGGCGCGACCGGCCTGCGCTTGGTGCTCTCCCTGCTGCTCGAACTCAAGCGCCGCGGCGGGCGCCGCGGCTGCGCGGCGATCTCCGTCGGCGGGGGCCTCGGGATCGCGGCCTGCGTCGAGGCGCTCTGACCGCCGCTACTTCCTCAGCAGGCCCTGCGCGGCCAAGAAGTCGCGCGCGACGTCGCGGACCCGGCGGTGTCCGGCGTCGACCTCGGCGTTGAGCGCGCGCATCTCGTCGCCGCCGATGCGGCCGGCCAGGGCCTGCAGATGGGCCGCCAGCTTCGGGTCCTTCTTCAGGGCGTTCGGCCCCAGGAGCGGCGCGGCCTGGTACGGCGGGAAGAAATGCTCGTCGTCGTCGAGGACCTTCAGGCCGTAGGAGGCGATGCGGCCGTCGGTCGCGTAGCCGCTGATCACGTCCACCTTGCCCGCGGACAGCGCGCCGTACATCAGGCCCGGGGTCATCTGGCGGATCTCGCGGCAGGCCTTCAGGCCGTAGGCGGCCTTCAGGCCCTTCCAGCCGTCGGGGCGGTCGGCGAACTCCAGGTCGAAGCCGCAGACGAGGCCGCCGGGGACCTTCTTCAGGTCGGAGATCGTCTCCAGGCCGTGCTTCTTCGCGTAGCCGCCGCGCACGACCAGCGCGTAGGTGTTGTCGAAGCCCAACGGCGGCTCCCAAGTCAGATTCCAGCGCTTCTTGAAGACCTTCTTGACGCGCGCGAAGACCTCGGCCGGGTCGCGCCTCGGCGGCTCGCCGAGGAGGTCGACGAGACCGGTGCCGGTGTACTCGACGTAGGCGTCGACGTCGCCGCGCTTGAGGCCCGCGAAGCAGACGCCGCCGCCGAGGTAGAAGCGGCGCTCGACCTTGACTCCGTCGGACTCGGCCAGCTGGGCGATCATCTCGCCGACGATCTCCGACTCGGTGAAGGGCTTCGACGCGACGACGAGGGGCGCCGGGCCCCGCGCACAGGACGACAGCAGCAGGGCGGCCGCCGACGCCGCGAGCAGGCGCCTCACGCCCGCCTCCGGGCCAGACGCCGCTCGAGCGCGGTCAAGCCCAGGTGCGCGACGACGGCCAGCGCGGTCGCCGGCAGCGCGCCCCAGGCGACCATGTCCGCGTCGCCGCGGCCGACGCCGCGGAAGATCAGGTCGCCGAGGCCGCCGGCGCCGACGTAGGAGGCGACCGTCGCCGCGCCGATGACGAGCACCGTCGACATGCGCAGGCCGGCGACCAGGACCGGCAGGGCCTGCGGCAGCTCGACGTAGCGCAGGAGCTCGAGCTCGGTCATCCCGAGCCCGCGCCCGACGTCCACCAGCGCGGGGCTGACCGAGACGATCCCGGCGTAGACACTCTCCAGGATCGTCATCAGCGCGTACAGGAACAGCGCCGTGATCGCGGGGCGGACGCCGATGCCGCCGATCACCGGCAGGAGCAGGAGAAGGCCCAGCAGGGCGACGCTGGGCACGGTCTGGATCGTCGCCGTCGCGCCCAAAAACCACGGCGCCAGCCGCCGGCGGCGCGTCAGCAGGACCCCCAGCGGCGCGCCGACCAGCAGAGCCAGCCCCAGCGAGACGCCGCTCAGGAACAGGTGCTGGCCGGTCAGGCGCAGGATCTCGGCGCGGTCGCGCAGGAAGAAGGCGATCACGAGGACTCCTCGACGGCGCGGGCGAGCTCGTCGCGGCGGCGGCCGAGCAGGGCGAGCACCGCGTCGTGCGCGGGCGCCTCGACGATCTCGCGCGGCGTGCCGTGCTGGAGCAGGCGCCCGCCGTCCAGCACCGCGATGCGCTCGCCCGCGCGCACCGCGACGCGCATGTCGTGGGTCACGAAGAGGACCGTCTTGCGCAGGCGCCGGAAGAGCTCGCGCAGCTCCTCCTGCAGGGTCTCGCGCAGGTGC
This sequence comes from Elusimicrobiota bacterium, assembly GCA_028869495.1. GTDB lineage: Bacteria > Elusimicrobiota > Elusimicrobia > UBA1565 > UBA9628 > GWA2-66-18. Next base: position 2,507 of record JAGWRY010000251.1, read on the forward strand.
GCGTCGAGGGCGCCGAGCGGCTCGTCGAGCAGGACGACCTCGGGGTCGGCGGCCAGCGCCCGCGCGATCGACGCGCGCTGGCGCTCGCCGCCGGACAGCTCCGACGGGTGCCGGCGCGCGTAGCGCGCGGGATCCAGGCGCACCAGCGCGAGCGTGCGGGACACCGCCTCCTCGCGCGCCTCGCGCGTCCAGCCCAGCAGGCGCGGCACGATCCCGACGTTGTCGGCGACCGTCAGGTGCGGCAGGAGCCCTCCGCCCTGGACCGAGTAGCCGATGCCGCGCCGGAGCGCGACCGGGTCGCGCCGCGCGACGTCCTCGCCGTGCAGCAGGACGCGGCCCGACGTCGGCTCGACGAGCCGGTTGACCAGGCGCAGGAGCGTGCTCTTGCCCGAGCCGCTGGCGCCGACCAGGCAGGTCGTGATCCCGGTCCCGAATTCGGCCGTGACGTCCGCGAGGGCCCGGTGGCCGGAATAGGAGACCGTCGCGTTCTCGTAGCGGATCATCTCGGAGGGAGGCGGGACGTCAAAAACGGAACGCCAGCGTCACGCGGTTCGACGAGCCCAGCGCGCCGAGCGCGAGCCACGCGTAGTCCACGCGGAAGAGGGAGAAGTCCAGGCCCGCGCCGAAGGAGGCGCCGGCGAAGCCGGTCACGTCGCGGCCGCGGTTCTGGTCGTAGCCGCCCCGCAGGGCGGCGACCCAGGGGCGGTCCGAGCCGAGCATCGCGGCCGGGAAGCGCGCCTCGACCCCGAGCGCCGCGTAGACGTCCTGGTCCACGGGGAAGACGACGTCGAGCGCCGCGTCCAGGTTCGGCGTCGGATGCCACACGGCGCCCGCGCGCGCGGTCAGCGGCAGGGCGTCCGACGACTGGCCGAGCTTGATCGGCGGACCCAGGTTCTCGACGGCGAGTCCCGCGTCGAGCGGGCCCTGGCCGAGATCGGTCGCGTGCGTCCACAGCGCGCCCAGGTCCGCGGCGAAGGTCGTGCCCGAGGCGTCGGCGACCTTCGAGCCGATCGCCTTCAGGCCCGCGCCCAGCGCGACGGGCCCGACGCGGCGCGCGTAGCCGGCGCCGCCGGCCCAGTCCAGCGCCGTGAAGGTCCCCGCCGAGTCGCCGGTCGCCGTGTAGGCCGTCTGCGGCGACTGCGAGGCGTAGACGAGGCCCGCGGCGACCGCTCCGAAATCCCCGAGCGGACGCGCGTAGGCGGCCGCGCCGTGGTAGGCGGTCTCGAGGAGCGCGTCGTAGCCGAAGGCGGCCTCCGACGGCGAGTCGGGACGCAGGCGCGCGAGCGCGGCCGGGTTCTGGAACAGGGACTCCGCGCCCTGGGCGGCGGCCGCGACCGCTCCGCCCATCGCGGCCGCGCGCGCGCCGAACGAGTCGTGCAGGAAGGCCGCGCCGGTCGTGCCGGCGGCCGCCGACGAGAACGCCCCGTTCGGGGGGAGGAGGCCGGCGGCGGCGGGAGCGGCCGACAGGGCCAGCGCCGCCGCCAGCGCCGTCAGACGGGCCAGACCGGCCCCCGTCTCGGCTTGTCGCCTTCCTCGGGCTCCGGAGCGGGGGCCGCGGCCGGAGCGGCCTCGGCGGGCTTGACCTTCTCGGCGAGCTGGCTCTCGATGACCTTGCCCAGCTCCAGGCGCACCGTCTCGTCCGGGGACGGCGCGGCCTTGGTCTCGGGCTTGGGCTCCTCGGATTTCAGCTCGACCTTCGGCTCCGGCTTCGGCTCAGCCGGCTCCGGCTTCGCCTCGGCCGGGGGCTCGAGGGCGACCGTCGGGGCCGGCGCGGTCTTCTTCGACTTCTTCGCCGTCGGCGCGGGCGCCGCCTCCGGCGCGGGCGCGGCGCCGGACGCCTTCAGCGCGGCGACGGCTTCGGCGAGCTCGCCGAGGCGCTCGATCAGGGCCTCGTCGCGGCCGCCGATCTCGTCGACGCGCGCGGCCAGCGCGTGCGTCGTCTTCTGCAGTTCCTCGAGCTGGTTCTTGATGTTCTGCAGATAGACGACCGCGGGGCTGATCCCGCCCGTCGTCGTCTCCGGGCGCTTTTGGGCCGGGGTCGGAGCCGGGGCGGGCGCGGGAGCCGGGGCGGGCGCCGGAACGGGCTCCGCCGCGGCCGCCGGGCG
>JAGWRY010000252.1 GCA_028869495.1 Elusimicrobiota bacterium
CGACGACCCGGCCCGCGCGGCGTCCGTCCGCGCGGACCTGCTCGCGGTGCGCCGCTCGCTGGGCGAGCCCGGCGCGGCGGACCGCGCCGCCGCGGCCCTGCTCGCGGACCTGTCGGGGGCGAAGGCGTGAGCGTCTCGAAGCGCTTCCGGCGCTACCTGCGCCCCCATCTCGGCCGCTTCGCCTGGGCCTGCGCCGCGATGCTCGTCGTCTCGGCCTTCAACGGTTTCGTCGTCCTCCTGCTCAAGCCGATCATCGACCGCATCTTCATCGCGCGCGACCTCGCGATGCTGTGGCTGATGGTCGCCGTCGTGCCCCTGCTCGTCCTCCTGAAGTCCGCCGCGTCCTACGTGCAGAACTACCTGATGAGCTGGATCGGTCAGCGCGTCGTCCAGCAGATCCGCGAGGACCTGTTCCTCCGCCTGAGCTCCCTGCCCCTCGAGTACTTCTCGGGGACGCGTCCCGCCGAAGTCTTGTCGCGCGTGACCGGAGACCTGACGCTCGTGCAGGCCGCCCTCAACACCCTGCCGGTCTACGCGATCCGAGACACGCTGACCGTCGTCTTCCTGACGATCGCGCTGTTCCACCTCGACGCCCGCTTCGCGGCCCTCGCCCTGCTCGGCGCGCCGGTCTCGCTGGCCATCCTGTACGTGCTGTCGCGCAAGATGCGCGTGTCGAGCCGGCAGGCGCAGATCGCCGTCGATCGCCTCCACCACCGCTTCCGGGAGAGCGTCCAGGGCGTGCTCGTCGTGAAGGCCTTCAACTACGAGCCGACGGCGGCCGAGAGGTTCCGCGAGGAGAACGACTCGTTCTTCCGCCCGACGATGCGCTATCTGCGCGCGACCGCGCTTCTGTCGCCCCTCCTCGAGGTCGGCGCGGGCCTCGTCGTCGCCGCGACCCTTTACTTCGGAGGCCGCGAGGTGATCGCGGGGCGGACGACTCCCGGCGCCTTCTTCGCTTTCCTCGGCGGCCTCGTCGCGGCCTACGCGCCGATCAAGAACCTCGCGCGCACGAACGCCGACGCCCAGCGCGCCTGGGCCTCGGCCGAGCGCCTGTTCGGGATCCTCGACGAGAAGGCCGCGCCGGCCGACGCCGGACGCCCGTTCCCCGGGCTCAAGTCCGGGATCCGCCTCGAGGGCGTCGGCTTCCGCTATCCGGGCGCCAAGTCCTGGGCTCTGCGCGGCCTGGACCTCGAGATCCCGAAGGGCGCGCGCGTCGCGCTCGTCGGGCCGAACGGCTGCGGGAAGTCCACCCTCTCGCGCCTGCTCCTGCGCCTGCACGACCCCGCCGAGGGCCGCGTCCTCCTCGACGGAGTCGACGCGCGCGAGTACTCGGCGGCCTCGATCCGGGCGCGCGCCGGGCTCGTGACGCCCGACGCGGTCCTGTTCAACGACACCGTCTTCGCGAACGTCGCGCTCGGGCGCTCGGTCGCCACCCTCTCCGAAGTCGAGCGCGCGTGCCGCCTCGTCGGCGCCGCCGGCTTCATCGAGGGCCTCCCCGAGGGCTACCGGACCCTGCTCGGCGACTGGGGCTTCACTCTGTCGGCCGGCCAGCGCCAGCTGCTGGCGCTGGCGCGCGTGCTGATCGTGGATCCCGAGCTCGTCGTCCTCGACGAGGCCACCGCGAATCTCGACGGCCCGGCCGAGAAGGCGGTGCTCGCCGCCCTCGAGACGGTCCTGGCCGGGCGCACGGTCGTCACGGTCTCGCACGAGCTGCGCGCGGTCGCCGGCGCCGACCGGATCGCCGTGATGAGCGGCGGCGCGGTCGTCGAGCTGGGCGCGCACGACCGCCTGATGGCGGCCGGAGGCCTGTACCGCCGCCTGTTCGACCTGGAGGACGCGGCGCGCCCCGCCGCGGAGGCCGAGTGATCGAGAAGTCCGAGCTCGTCGAGAAGTTCGTCGCGTACTCGCCGCACGTCGACCCGGCGCCGCTGGAACTCGCCTGGGACTTCGCGGCCAAGGCGCACGAGAACCAGGCGCGCGCCTCCGGCGACCACTATCTGACCCACTGCGCGGCCGTCGCGCAGTCGCTCGTCGAGTGGCGGATGGACCTGCCGACCGTCTGCGCGGGGCTCCTGCACGACACGATCGAGGACACCCCGACGACCGAGGCCGAGCTGCGCTCGACCTTCGGCGAGGAGATCGCGATGCTCGTGCTGGGCGTCACGAAGCTCGACGCCCTGAAGTTCGAGTCCCGCGACGACGCGCAGGCCGAGAACTGGCGCAAGATGCTGCTGGCGACCGCGCAGGACATCCGCGTGATCGTCGTGAAGCTCGCCGACCGCCTGCACAACATGAAGACGCTGAACTTCCTGCGCCGCGACAAGCAGGAGCGCATCGCGGCCGAGACGATGGCCCTCTACGCGCCCCTCGCCCACCGGCTGGGCATGTTCAAGCTGAAGGGCGAGCTCGAGGACCTGTCGTTCTCGTACACGCACCCGGAGGAGTACGCGGAGCTCAAGGCCAAGATCGACGCGCGCCTGACCGAGAGCGGCAAGCAGCTCGCGTCCGCGAAGGCCGCGATCGAGAAGGTCCTCTCCGGCACCACGATCCCGTGCCGCATCCTCGCGCGCACGAAGACGCTGTGGTCGATCTACAAGAAGATGGAGCGCCAGCAGAAGCCGTTCGAGGAGATCCAGGACGCTCTCGGCATCCGCCTGATCACCGACACCGTCGCCAACTGCTACGCGCTGCTCGGCCTCGTCCACACGCACTTCAAGCCGGTCGCCGGCTCCTTCACCGACTACATCTCGACGCCGAAGCTGAACCTCTACCGCTCCCTGCACACGACGATCGTGGGCCCGGCCGGCGATCTCGTCGAGATCCAGATCCGCACCGAGGAGATGCACCGCTCGTCCGAGTACGGCATCGCCGCGCACTGGCGCTACAAGACCGGCGAGCAGTCGAAGGACGTTCACCTCGAGGAGAAGCTGAACTGGCTGCGCCAGTGGATCGAGTGGCTGCAGGACCTGAACTCGCCGCGCGAGTTCCTCGACAGCCTGAAGACCGACCTCGAGTTCAACCAGGTCTTCGTGTTCACGCCGGCCGGCGAGGTCAAGGTCCTGCCCGCCGGGGCGACGCCGCTCGACTTCGCGTTCGCGGTGCACACCGAGGTCGGCCACACCTGCGTCGGGGCGGTCGTCAACAACAAGATGGTCCGCCTCGACCACGCGCTGAAGTCCGGCGACATCTGCCGGATCGTCACGAAGAAGGGCTCGACGCCGAAGAAGGACTGGCTCGGCTTCGTCCGGACGGCGCGCGCGCGCTCGAAGATCCGCCACTGGCTGCGCGAGCGGGGGATCGTCGCGTGAGGCGCCCGCGCGCGGCGCTCCTGCCGGCCGCCGTCCTTCTGGCCGCGGCCGCCTGTTCGTCGAAGAAGGAGCTCGCGAACTACCGCCGTTGTCTGACCCTGCGCGTCGGGATGACGCGCGCGGAGCTCTTCAAGATCATGGGGCCTCCGAAGCGGACCCTCCCCTACGTCGCGGGCCGGACGCTCCCGTATCTGAAGGGGCGCACCGCCTACGAGTGGCCGAATCCGGGAGACATGCCCGCCCCGGACCACGTCAGCGTCAACGAGGCCTCCGGCAAGATCGAAAGCATCCTGTGCTCGGACGTCTCGATCCAGAGCGAGCTCTTCATCCCGCCCCCCCTCCCGTCCACCGGGACCGTCGCGGCCTCGACCGTCGCCGCGTCCGTCCCGCCGCGCCCGCGCTGAAGCCGCCGCGGCCCGGGGCCGCTTTGTTGCGAAAGTTATAAGGGCGCAGGGAGGTGTCCTATGGCATTAAAGGATGCCGTTTCGGGCGTCTTGGACGGGGAGCGCTGGGCGCCGGTCCGCGAGGCCCTGGAGGCCCTGGAGCAGGCGGCGGCGGCCGGCTGGTACCCGGCGCGGCGGGCCCTGCTCTCGCATCTGGGGCAAACAGCGATCCCCCATCCTCCGCTCTGGGTGCCGGAGGCCGACGTCGAACAGGGGCCGGGCGAGCTGGCGGTTTCCTTCGCCCTGCCCGGCGTCCTGAGGGGCGACGTGCGCGTCTCGGCCGGACCGCAGACGCTGACCGTGTCGGGACGGCGCCGCGAGGACGAGCGCGCGCCGGCCGTCGCGCGGCGCGAACTGCCGAGCGGAGAGTTCCTGCGCCGCGTGCGCCTGCCGGTCGAGGTCAAGCCCGCGAGCACGCGGGCGGTCCTGAAGAACGGGGTCCTGCGCGTGACGCTCGCCCGGGTCCGGGCCTCCGGGAGCAGCGTGAAGATCGAGTAGCGGGAGGGACGATGGACGGCCTGCAGGCGGTCGGACGGACGTACCGCCACCTGAGCCGGACGCGCGAGGTGCTGGCGATCCTCGTCAAGCACGGCTTCGGCGACCTCCTGCACGTGATGCGCGTCGACCGCTGGGTCGAGACCGGCCCGCGCGGCCTCCTGCGCAAGCGCGCGGTCTTCGACGCGGCCGAGCGTCCGACGCGCGTGCGGATGGCGATCGAGGAGCTGGGACCGACCTTCATCAAGGCCGGCCAGTACCTGTCCACGCGCTCGGACCTCCTGCCCCCCGACTACCTGCGCGAGCTGGTCAAGCTCCAGGACTCGGTGCCGCCGTTCCCGGCCGACGAGGCGCGGGCGATCGTCGCGCGCGAGCTCGGCGCGCCGGCCGTCGAGCGCTTCGAGAGCTTCTCGGGACGGGCGCTCGCCGCCGCGTCGATCGCCCAGGTCCACGAGGCCCGCACCGCCGACGGGGAGGACGTCGTCGTCAAGATCGAGCGCCCGGGCCTGCGCGAGACCGTCGCGACGGACCTCGAGATCATGGAGCGCCTGGCCGCGCTGGCCGAGCGGCATCTCGCCGACTGGCGCTGGCGCCGCCCGACGCGCATCGTCGCCGAGATCGCGCGCTCGCTCGACCGCGAGATGGACCTTTCCCTGGAGGCCGCGCACATCGAGCGCTTCTCGCGCCAGTTCGCGGACGACCCGACCGTGCGCGCGCCGCGCGTGCGCCGGGACCTGAGCACGCCGCGCGTGCTGACGCTCGAGCGCCTCGAAGGGATCAAGGCCGACGACGCCGCCGCGCTCGAGCGCGCGGGCCTGGACCCGCGCGACGTGGCCGCGACCCTCGCGCGCCACTACCTCGCGATGATCTTCACGCACGGCTTCTTCCACGCCGACCCGCACCCGGGCAACCTGCTGGTCCTGCCCGGCGGCGAGATCGGCTACCTCGACTTCGGGATGACCGGCCGCCTCGACCGGCGGACGCGCGCGGCCCTCGGCGAGGCGGTGCTCGCCGTCGTCGAGCGCGACGAGGCGGCGCTCGCGCGCGCTCTGTTGGACCTGGCCGACTACGACGAGGAGCCCGATCGCGCCGCCTTCGAGGCCGACGTCGGCGAGCTGATGGACCAGTACGCGTACCGCCCGCTCTCCGAGTGGCGCCTGGGCCGGATGCTCGAGCAGCTGTTCCAGACGACGAGCCGGCATCGCGTGCGCGTGCCGGCGGAGCTCTTCCTGATGGTCAAGGCCGTCAGCGAGCTGGAGAGCCTGGCGCGCGCGCTCGACCCGTCCTTCGACGCGGTCGGGGCGGCGGCCCCGTTCATCCGCCGAGCGCTGGCCGAGCGCTTCTCGCCGGCGCGGCTCGGCGAGGGCCTCTCCGAGACCCTGCGCGGCGCGCTGAGCCTGCTGTCGTCGGCGCCCTCCGACCTGCGCGAGATCCTGCGCCAGGCCCGCCGCGGGCGCCTGCTCATCGAGTTCGAGCACAAGGGGCTGGAGCCGACGGTCGCCTCGCTGGACAAGGTCGGCAGCCGCCTGGCCTTCGCGATCGTGCTCGCGGCTCTGCTGGTCGCCTCGTCGCTCCTCCTGCACGCGAACGTGCCGCCGTACTGGCGCGGGATCTCGGCGCTGGGGCTCGGGGGCTACGTGATCTCGGGACTGATGTCCCTATGGCTGCTGGCGGCCATCGTCCGCCACGGCCGGCTCTAGAGCCGACCCCGCGGCCGCGGGCGTCCCCGCGGCGCGCGGGAAGATCCGATAGCAGACGTTGACCAGCGCCCCGACCGTCGTCAGCGTGTTGAGGATCGCGAAGACGGCGTCGCGGCTCAAGAAGGCGTAAAGGGCCAGCGCGAAGCTGCCCAGCGCGGACAGCGCGAGGAAGACGGGGTTCACCTCGCAGACGCCGGCCGCGATCGTCTCCAGCGACTGGGGGACCCAGGCGAGGGCGAAGGCGACGACGCCGACATAGCCGATCCACTGCATCGAGACTCTCCGGCGGAAACGAACAAGCAACGCTGTTGCCGCGGTCAGCGGCGTGCGGGGACCTCCCGCGCGTGGCGCGCCTCCTCGGCGGCCAGGGCGGCGCGGGGGATCTCGCCGCGGGCGAGGGCGTCGGCGCGGGCGGCCTCGTCGCCGGGGAGCAGCCAGCGGTACTCGTGCGCGGCGAGCCAGGCCTTCGGGACCTTCGCGCGGTCCACGAAGACGAGCGCGCGCTCGTCCCAATAGACGAGGGCCCAGCGCGCGCGGGGCAGGTACGACGTGTACCACGGGCGCGCGAAGGCGCGCGTCGTCCCGTCGGGGTAGACGCGCGTCGTCGGCACGTCGAAGCGGCGGCGCTCGATCAGGAAGCCGTCGAGGGCCCGGCGCGAGGCGAAGTCCGCGAAGGCCCGCGGCGAGGACAGCGCGTCCTGCAGCTCCGCGATCTGGCCCTGGAACAAGTAGCGGCCGTCGCCGAAGACGCGCGCGCCCGGGCCCTCGATCCAGCCCAGGTAGCCGCCCCACGCGTACTCGTTGAAGAGGCGCAAGGGGCCCAGCGCGGGACGCTCGCGCGCGACGAAGGCGCAGGCGCGGCGCGCGACGTAGGCGGAGCCGAACGGGAGCCCGCCGAGAGGGCCGCGCGCGACCGACTCCGGCGCGACGAGCAGGCCGCTGAGGACGGCGAGGCCCGCCGCGACCGCGCGCGGGCGCGGGAAGGCGGCGAAGACCAGCGCGGC
>JAGWRY010000253.1 GCA_028869495.1 Elusimicrobiota bacterium
CGCGCCGGCGCATCCACGCGCGCGCCAGGCCCTGGTGGAAGTGCCAGCCGCCCCACAGCTGGATCGGCGCCGCGATCAGCAGTCCGGTGTACGGCGAGAGGTTCAAGTGGTGCGCGAGCATCAGCGGGATCGACAGCACCGCCGCGCCCTGCAGGCGCGTGAGCAGGACGCTCTGCTCCTCCTGCTGGGACAGCAGGGAGATCGACTCGGCCTGCGTGCGGCTCTCGCTGACGCCGAGCACGTCGTAGCCGGCCTTCTCGATCGCGCGGCGCAGGCGCTTGAGGCCGAGGTCCGGGCCGGGCGCGTAGGAGACCTCGACCGTTCGCGACGGCAGGTCCACGGCGACGCGCTCGACGCCGCGCAGGGCCGCGAGCGCGCGCTCGATCTTCGCGGCGCACTCCGCGCCGTGCATGCCGAGCACCGGCAGGACGACGCGGCGCGCGGCCGCCGCGGGGGCGCGCGGCGTCACTGCAGGCTCCGCTTCCAGTCCTGGTAGACGTCGTCCAGCGTCCGCCAGGAGCCGGGGAAGCCGGAGGCGACGGCCTGGTCGAAGGTCTTGCCGTCGCGGATCGACGTCAGGAACTGCGCGAAGCCGATGCGACCGCCGCGCTCGATCATGAAGCGGACCAGGCCCTCGGCCTCCGCGTACCACAGGCTGGCCTGATAGCCGTTCTCCGTGTTCGGGGCCATGTTCTCGAGCTGGTCGAGCGGGATCGGCGCCGAGCGCAGGGTCGGCAGGAGGAGCGTGAACATCTCCTGGCCGCGGTTGGAGGCCTGCGACTGCTCGTAGACGGCCAGGCCCTCGTTGACCCAGCGCTGCTGGTCGGAGAGGTTCCCGTTCATGAACTCGTACCAGATCAGGTGCGTCATCTCGTGGGCGAGCACGCCCGGCATCTCCGCGGACTGGTAGACGTAGATCGCGTTGCCGGTCGTGACGCCGGCCGACCACTGCGGCTGGCCGGTCTTCTTCTGATACTCGTCCTGCGCGCCGTAGACGACGATCTGGTAGAGGCCGCTCGGCTGGAACGAGTAGAGGCCGGTGTCGGTCATGATCCGCGAGTAGTCCTGCTCGGCCATCGCGGCGACCTGCGACGCGAAGTCCGGGCCGTACGCGCTGATCTGGAAGTGGAGGCTCTGCTGGCTGGCCGCGCCCGGGTCGAGGCCCGGGAAGACGCCGCTGACCAGCGAGGGCAAGGACGAGCCCTGCTGGTCGGCCGGCAGCTGGTCGGCCGGGTACGGCACGCAGGCCGACAGCGCGGCCGCCGCCGCCAGAACGACGAGCGCTCCCCGCCTCATCGCCCGATTCTATAAATTCCTCCGCCCCGCCGGAACCGGCAAATTGATATCATCGCCGCGTGGGAGAGAGGCTGACGGTCAAGGTCGACGCGCTGGCGCCGGCCGGCGACGGGATCGCGCGCGCCGAGGGCTCGGCGCGCGTCGTGTTCGTGCCGCACTCGGCGCCCGGCGACCGCCTCGAGGTCGAGGTCTTCGAGACGAAGGCCAGCTTCGCGCGCGCGCGCGTCGTCCGCCTGCTGTCCGCCGGCCCCGGCCGCGTCGATCCGCGCTGCCCGCACCACGCGGCGCCGTCGCGCCCGGGCCCCGCCTGCGGCGGCTGCGGCTGGCAGCACCTGTCCTACGAGGCCCAGCTCGCCGGCAAGCGCGGCATCGTCGTCGACTGCCTGAAGCGCATCGGCAAGTTCGCGGACGCCGAGGCGCTGACGGCCGAGACGCTGGCCGCGCCGAAGCCCTGGGGCTACCGCAACAAGGTCCAGATCCCGTTCGGCCCCGGACCGAAGATGGGCTTCTTCTCGGCCGGCACGCGCGAGATCGTCGACCTGCGCGAGTGCCCGATCCAGCCGGACCTGTCGGTCCGGATCGCGCGGACCGTCAAGGAACTGGCGGCCGCGCGCGGGTGGACCTTCTGGGACGGGCGGACCGGGCGCGGCTGGCTGAGGCACCTCTTCATCCGCACGAACGCCGAGGGGCAGGCCCTGCTCGCGCTCGTCGTCTCGCGCCCGGAGTTCCCGGACCGCGAGGCCTTCGCCGCCGAGCTGAAGGCGCGCCACCCCGAGATCATCGGCCTGCACCTGAACGTCCAGCGCGAGCGCACCTCGGTGGTCCTCGGCGACCAGTGGCGGCGCCTGTGGGGCGCGCGCGAGATCGAGGAGACGCTCGGGGCCTTCCGCTTCGCGGTCTCGCCCGGCGCCTTCCTCCAGGTGAACACGCCGTCGGCCGAGCTGCTCTACGCGGAGGCGAAGTCCGCCCTGCGCGAGGGCGGGCGCCGCTTCCCGCTGGTCCTCGACCTCTACTGCGGCGTCGGGACGCTGACGCTGTGGCTGGCGGACTGCGCGCCGCGGATCGTCGGCGTCGAGGAGAACCACGAGGCGGTCAAGGACGCCTACCGCAACGCGGAGCGCAACGGGATCAAGAACGCGCGCTTCCGCGCCGGGCGAGCCGAAGCCGTCCTGCCGAAGCTCGGCGCCGAATTGCCCGCGGAGTGCGCCGCGGTGGTCGACCCGCCCAGGATCGGGCTGTCCCAGCCGGTGCGGCGATTCCTCACGGACAAGCGCATGAAAAGGCTCGTCTACGTCTCCTGCGACCCGGCGACCTTCGCGCGCGACGCGAATTTCCTGGCCCACTCCGGCTACGCGCTCAAGAGCGTGCGGCCGGTCGATCTCTTCCCGCAGACCGCGCACGTCGAGCTCGTCGCCCGCCTGGATAGGACTTAAGACCCAGACGCGCCCGGGTCTTCGGGGGCTTGCGCCCCGGCGCCCTCGGGGCTATCCTCCCTAAGTCTCGCGAACTCACGAGCCCCGAGAAACGAGAGAACAGACCATGCGCCGACCCCTCCTGCACGCCGCCGCGGCGATCCTCCTCGCGTCCTCCGCGCTGGCCGCGGCCTCGCCCGAGAAGTGGTCCGAGGTCGTGCCGTCGAACCCCTACGTGCAGGACCTGGTCCGCAAGGAGTGCCCCGGCGGCCTGGCCGTGGACAAGGCCGAGTTGGCGCCCGCGCCGCTCCCCCCGGCCTCGGGCTTCTGGGGAAAGGTCGGGCGGACGCTCAAGGAGGGCGGGCGCGCCGTCAATTACGACAACGGATTCTTCGTCCCCCTGCAGTGCCTCGACGCCGCGAAGCGCATCAAGGGCGTCTCGACCGTCCAGCTCCATTACTACATCGAGCCCGCGGGCCTGAAGGACCGCTACCGCCTCTTCGGCCCGGGCCGCGACCCCTACGGCGAGCTCTCCTTCCAGCCTCTGACCGTCGAGACCAAGCCGGCGCCGCTCCCCCGCCCCAAGCCGAAGGCCCCGCACCGCGGCCGGCGCCCGCGCCCGACGCACCGCACGCACGTCCCCCTCCCGCCCGTCCGCCCGTCGACGCCGCCGGCGAAGGCGCCGCCGGCGAAGGTACCGCCGGCGAAGGCACCGCCGGCGAAAGCGCCGCCGGCGAAGGCGCCTCTGGCCTGGCCGAAGACTGCCGACGAGTTCAACCGCCTCTCGCAGAACGACCGCGAGCGCTTGTGCGACGCGTACCGGCGCAACGACACCTCCTTGCTCGACGCCGCGCCCGGCTGCAACCCCACCCAGGAGCTCGCGGCGGTCGCGGCCGCCAACAAGTCCTGCGCCCGGCAGTTCGCGAACCTGAAGGGCGCGGACCGCGCGAGCCAGCAGGAGGCCTGCGTGTCTCAAACCAAGGCCAAGGCCTGCGGGAGCGGGCCCGGCGCCAACAGCGCGCCGCCCGCCCAGGCGTCCTTCCCGTCCTGGGCCAAGGACGTCTGCAAGGCGCCCCCGGCGATGGACAAGGGCCCCAAGCCGAACGACGGCAAGACCGACCTCAACCTGAAGGGCCCGCCCCTGCCCGGCGGCTCCAAGCCCGGCCCCGACACGACCACGCAGGCGCCGAAGAAGACGATGAGCCCGGAGACCGTCGCCAACATCGAGGCCGGCGTCATCGGGGCCGCGACCGGCGGCATGTTCGGCTTCACGATGCTCGGCGCGATGTTCGGCGGCCCGCTCGGCTTCCTGATCGGGGCCGCGATCGGCGGCGGCGTCTTCTACGGAGCCAACGCCTGGCTCCAGAAGCACTAGCCGCGGGCTAGGCGGTCTTCTTGTCGTCCGAGAGGCCCCAGGCCAGCATCAGCGCGCCGACGGTGATGCACGAGTCGGCGACGTTGAAGACCGGCCAGTGGTGCAGGTACAGGAAGTCCACGACGAAGCGGTACGCGATGCGGTCGTAGAGGTTGCCGACCGCGCCCGCCAGCACCAGGGTCCCCCCCGCCTGCAGCCAGAGGTTGTCCTTCGGCCAGCGCCGCAGGAAGCCCAGCAGGACGACGATCAGGACTCCCGAGACCGCGATGAAGAAGCCGTTGGCGCCGCGATGCCCCAGGCCCAGGCCGAAGGCCGCGCCGGTGTTCTCGACGTAGGAGAGCTCGAAGAACGGCAGGATCCGGATCGGGGCGCGGAAGCGCAGGACGTGCAGGGCCCAGAGCTTCGTCGCCCGGTCCGCCGCCAGCAGGACGGCTACAGCTGACGCGCGCAGCGCCCGCATAGCTCCGGCTGTCCGGGGTCGGAACCGACGTCCGCCTGCCAGCGCCAGCAGCGCGGACACTTCTCGCCGTCGGCCCGCGTCACCGCGGCCGAGAGCTCGGCGGCGCCCGGCTCGAGCGCGGCCTGAGAGACGATCAGCAGTTCGGCGAGGTCGAGGCCCGCGAGGGGCGCGAGGTCCTCGGCCGGCCCGCGCAGGACGACTTTCGCCTCGGTGGACTTGCCGATCGTCTTGGCCGCGCGCGCCTCCTCGAGCGCCTTCAGCGCCGCCGCGCGCGCCGCCAGCGCCTTCTCCCAGCGCGCGGCGCCCGCGGCGTCGGTCCAGCGCGGATCGGGCGCGGGCAGGTCCCACAGGAACACGCTGTCCGCGGGGCGGCCGGCCCAAAATCGCCAGGCCTCGTCGGCGGTGAAGGACAGGATCGGAGACAGCAGCGCGCACAGGCGCGCGAGGAGCTCGGCCTGGACGGTCTGCACCGCGCGGCGCTCGGGGGCGTCCGCGCGCAGCGTGTACATCCGGTCCTTCGTGACGTCCAGGTAGAACGCCGACAGGTCGAAGGAGCAGAAGTCGATCAGGCGCCGCGCCGCGTCGCGCCAGCGGTACTCGCGGTAGTCGTCGAGCGTCGCGCGCTGGAGCTCGGACAGGCGGTGCAGGACGTGGCGCTCGAGCGCGGGCAGGCGCTCGTACGGGACGGCGGCCCCGGGCGCGAAGCCGTCGAGGCAGCCGAGCAGGTAGCGCAGGGTGTTGCGCACGCGGCGGTAGGCCTCGGCCGGGACCTTCAGCAGGTTCTCGGAGATGCGCGTGTCCTGGTGGACGTCGGCCAGCGCGACCCAGGCGCGCAGGACGTCGGCGCCGTGCTTGCCGACGACCTCGTCGGGCGCGACGACGTTGCCGGCCGACTTGTGCATCGCGCGGCCCTTCTCGTCGAGCACGAAGCCGTGCGTGTAGACCGCCTTGAACGGGGCGCGGCCGCGCAGGGCGGTCGCCATCACCAGCGAGCTCTGGAACCAGCCGCGGTGCTGGTCGGAGCCCTCGAGGTAGAGGTCGGCGACCGCGTCCTCGCCGAGCACCGCGAGCCACGACACGCCGGAGTCGAGCCAGACGTCGAGGATGTCCGTCTCGCGGCGGAAGCCGTCGGCCAGGTCCGGGTGCGGCGGCAGGAACGGCCAGTCGGCGGGCTTCAAGGCCTCGCCCCAGCGCTCGAACCAGAAGTCGAGGCCGTTGGCGGCCGCGTGCCGCTCGACCGCCTGCAGGACGCCGTCGTCGAGCACGGGCGCGCCGGTCTTCAGCGAGTAGAGCACCGGGATCGGCGCGCCCCAGACGCGCTGGCGCGACAGGCACCAGTCGGGGCGGTTCTCGATCATCGCGGCGATCCGGTTGCGGCTCTCCGGCGGCACCCAGCGCGCGCCGTCGATCTGCTCGAGCAGATGCGCGCGCAGGGCCTCGCTCAGGCGCAGGAACCACTGCTCGGTCGTGCGGAAGATCACCGGGTTCTTGCAGCGCCAGCAGTGCGGATAAGAATGCGAGATGTCCTTCTTCGCGAGCAGGAGACCGCGCTTCGCCAGGTCCTCGACGACGAGGGCGTTGCCTTCCTTGAGGATGTGCTTGCCGCGCAGGAACTCCGGCACGGTGTCGTCGTAGCGCCCGTCGCCGCCGACCGGGTTGTAGATCTCGAGCCCCTCGCGCATCCCGGTGTCGAAGTCGTCCTCGCCGTGGCCGGGCGCGGTGTGGACGAGTCCGCTTCCGTCCTCGGCCGTCACGTAGTCGGCGGCGACGGCGGCCCCGGGATTGCCGGACGCCGCCGGGTACGGCAGCGCGTAGCGCGGCGCCGCCGAGGCGAGGTCGGCCCCGTTCCAGGACTTCAGGACCTTCGGCGCGCCCAGCCCCAGAGCCTCGGCGACGGCCGCCAGGCGCGGCGCGGCGACGATCAGGCGGCGCCCGCCGGCCTCGACCAGGACGTACTCGAGGTTGGGATTGAACGCGACCGCGCGATTGGCGGGCAGAGTCCACGGGGTCGTCGTCCAAACGACCAGCTCGGCGCCTTTCAGCTCCGGGGTCAAGGGATCGACGACCGTCAGCGCGACGTAGACCGACGGCGAGGTCTTGTCCTGGTACTCGACCTCGGCGTCGGCGAGAGCCGTCTCGCAGGTCGGGCACCACAGGACCGGCTTGAGGCCCCGGTAGACGTGCCCCTTCTGGACGAGCAGGCGGAACGCGCGCAGGATCGCGGTCTCGTAGCCGCGCGACATCGTCGTGTACGGGTGCGACCAGTCGCCGAGCACGCCCAGGCGCTTGAACTCGTCGCGCTGGAGGCCGATGAAGCGCTCGGCGAAGGCGGCCGCGTCGCGGCGGAAGGCCGGGACGTCGACGACGCCGCGCTTGCTCATCTTCTTTTCCTTCAGCAGGGCGGTCTCGATGGGCAGGCCGTGGCAGTCCCAGCCGGGCACGTAGGGCGCGGCGCGGCCGAGCAGGGCCTGGGATTTGACGACCATGTCCTTCAGGATCTTGTTCTGCGCGTGGCCGATGTGGATGCGGCCGTTGGCGTAGGGCGGGCCGTCGTGCAGGACGAACGGCGGGCGCCCGGCCTGGCGCTCCTGCATGCGCTCGTAGAGGCCCAGGGACTCCCAGGCCTTCAGCAGTTCGGGCTCGCGCCGGGCCAGGTCCCCCTTCTGCGGGAACTCGGTCTTCGGCAGGTGGACGGTGGACGACCAGTCGGTGCGCGCCTCGGGCATGGCGGCGATTCTATCAATTTCGGCGGGTCCGCTCCACGCGCCCGGGAACTTCGCGAATTTGCGCGAATTTGATAGGATGCGCGCATGGAGATCTTCATCGCCGTCTGCCTCGCGCTGATCGTCGTCGAGCTGGGGGTTCTGGCCGCCTTCGCCGCGGCCGCCCTGCTCAAGGTCCGCCAGGCCTCGCAGGCCGTGGAGGTCGCCGCGTACCGCGTCGACGCGGAGGTGCACTCGGTCGGCGAATCCCTGCGCTCCGGCTGGGGACGCGCGGCCGGGACCCTGCTCTCGGCGGCCGTCCAGCTCTTCCGCTAGCGCATGGACGCCCTGCGCCGGCTGACGCGCTGGTTCGTCGACCCGCAGTTCGAGCACCGCAAGAAGTTCCTCGGCTCGCTCGACCTGTTCGCGGACCTGTCCAGCGGCGACCTCGGACAGCTCGCGCGCTCCCTGCACGCGCGCACGTACCGCCCGGGCGAGGTCGTCTTCGTCGAGGGCGACATCGGCCGCGCGCTGTTCATCCTGGAGTCGGGCTCGGTCGAGCTGGCGCGCCGGAGCCCCGGCGGCGAGCCGGTCAAGCTCTACACGCTGAAGCCCGGCGAGTTCTTCGGCGAGATGGCGCTCCTCGAGTCCCTGCCGCGCTCGGCGACCGCGACCGCGGTCGAGACCTCGCGCCTGCACCTGCTCTACCGGACCAAGCTCGAGGCGCTCCTGCGCTCCCAGCCGCGCATCGGGACGGCGATCATGCGGCATCTCGCGCGCCTGCTGTCGGCGCGCCTGCGCCGCGTCTCGGGGGCGCTGACCGCCGCGTCGGCGGCGCCGCATGCGTGAGCGCCGCCCGCTCCCCTCGCTGAGCGCCCTCGTCGTCGCGGGCGCCGCCCTCTACGCGGGATACCGCCTGCGCGCCGCGCTCGCGCCGTTCGTGCTGGCCGCGGCCTTCGCCTACGTGCTCAACCCCGCGGTCGCGTACTTCGAGGGCAAGGGCCTGCGCCGCGCGCACCTGGTCGTCCTCGGCTACGTCGCCGCGCTGGGGCTCGGCGCCTGGGCCTCGGCCGGGATCAAGGCCGTCGTCGTCGGCGAGATCGACTCGCTGACCGTCAACGCGCCGACCTACGTCGGCAAGCTGCAGGGCCTGGCGGCCCGGGAGGAGTCGCTGCTGACCGGGCGCCTGCCGGTGCCCCCCGAGGTCGCCCAGCGCGCGATCGGCTCCGCCGTCGACGCGGGCCTGGCCCGCGTGCAGGCCCTGCCGTCGCAGATCCTCGGGCTCGTACCGCTCCTGCTGCACGCCCTGCTGGTGCCGTTCATCGGCTTCTTCTTCCTGCTCGACGGGCCCGGGGGCTTCGACCGGCTGATCCAGGCCCTGCCGAGCCGCTACGTCGAGCAGGCGCTCCACCTGGCCGGAGAGATCGACAGGTCGCTGGGCAACTACGTGCGCGGCCTCGTGATCGCGGCGGTCGTCGTCGGCGCGGTCTCCTTCGTCGGCCTGGTCCTCCTCGGCGTCGACAACGCGCTCGCGATCGCGGCGCTGGCCGGGGCGACGTCGTTTTTGCCCGGGCTCGGCGCGGTCGTCGGCGCCGCGGCCGGCGGCGCGATGGCGGTCTACCAGTTCGGCTCGCTGTGGGCCGGCGCGAAGGTCCTGATCCTGTTCGGCGCGATCAAGCTGGCCGACGACGCGTTCCTGGAGCCGCTGATCTCGAAGCGCGCCGTCCACCTGCACGTGACCGTCTATCTGCTCGCGCTGATCGTCGGCGGCGAGATGTTCGGCTTCCTCGGACTCGTCTTCGCGATCCCGGCGGCCTGCGTGCTGAAGGCCCTGTTCGGCGTGGTCTGGGCCTGGTACGCGAGCGAGACCGGCCTCGCGGCCCCGTTCGCGTCCGAAGCCGAGGCCGTCCCCTACGTCTAGGCGGACGGCCCGCGGCCGACGCAGGGCGCCAGCAGGACGCGCAGGTCGGACGGGATGCGCGCGCTGCGCCACAGGTCGTTGACGACCGCGTGGCGCGAATAGCCGCGCGCGACGACCTTCCCGCCGAGGTCCTTGTCGATCACGTCGCACTCGAAGCGGACGCTCGCGCGCCCGAGCTCGGCGATCCAGGTGCGCACCGTCAGCAGGTCGTCGTAGCGGCTCGGCGCCAGGTACTGGACGCGCGCCTCGACGGCGGGCAGGAAGAGCTTGCGGCGGATCTCGAGGTCGCGGTAGCGCACGCCGAGCCCGCGCAGGAGCTCGGTGCGGCCCTGCTCGAAGTACTTCAGGTAGTTCGCGTAGTAGATGACGCCGAGCTTGTCGGTGTCGGCGTAGCTGACGCGGACCTCGAACTCGCTGTGCCGTCCCTTCGGCCGGGCGGGCGCGGCCGCCGCCTTCTCCGCCGCGGGCGCGGGCCTCGGCTCCGGCGCCGTCTCCGGCTTCGGCTCCGCCGGCGGCGGGGTCCCCGTCCCCGACGGCAGGACGACGCTGGAGATCGCGCGGCGGTCCTCGCCGAGGACCTGGTTGACGACCGAGAGCAGTCCCGTGAAGCCGACCGGCTTCTTGAGGAAGAACGTGCGCGCGCCGCCCTTGACCTTGCCCCGCAGCTCCTCGAGGGTCAGGCCCGTCGAGAAGACGACCGGCGTCTCGCGCGTGTCGGGCGCCGCGCGCAGGCGCTCGTAGATCGAGCCCCCGTCGCCGCCCGGCATGTAGTAGTCGAGGATGATCAGGTCGGGGCGCGTCTCGTGCGCGAGGACGAGGCCCTGCGCGGCGTCGAAGGCGACCGCGACGCGGTAGCCGGCCGACTCCAGGCCGTCCTTGAGCGGGGCGACCAGGGTCGCGTCGTCGTCGACGACGAGGATCGTGCGGGCCATGGAGGCGCTATCTTAGCACTTGCGCGGCGCCCTCAGCCGACGACCTCGGCGCGGCCGCCGAGCGAGAGCCGGTAGCGCTTGCCGCGCCAGCCGACGGTGCGCCGGAAGGCCGCCGCGACGAAGGCCAGCGCCCCGACGTCGGCGACGGCCAGCGGCAGGGCGCGGAGGAGCGACGGACGCAGGCCGAGAAGGCGGTCCTGGAGGAGGCCGACGGCGACGCGCGAGGCCGCCCCGACCGCGAGCGCGGCGAGCGCCGGCGCGAG
>JAGWRY010000254.1 GCA_028869495.1 Elusimicrobiota bacterium
CCGGTCCTGCTCGGCGGCCTGTTCGCCGCCGCGGCCGTGGACGCTCCTCGCGCGACCAGGCGCGCGCACTCGAGCCAGGCGGCGCCGCCGGCCGCGGCGGCGAACAGGCCGCCGAGCAGGACCGGCAAACGGAACGGGCCGCGCCTCGTCATTAGGCGAAGTTTAATGCGGCGGCCGTTCCGCGTCAAGGCGCGATCGGAGCGCTCATCGGGAGGTTTGACGGAAGGGGGCCGGATGTCGTTCAATCCTTATATTCCTATGAACAAACCGCACTGGCTCATCCCCGAGAAGCCCTACGAGACCTACGACGAGTACCTGAAGCAGTACGGCGGGCGCTCGCCCGTCCTGAAGGCCCGGGAGATGGCGCCGGAGGCCGTGCTCGACGAGGTGCTGAAGTCCGGTCTGCGCGGGCGCGGCGGCGCGGGCTTCCCGACCGCGCGCAAGTGGGCCACGGTCAAGTCGCACTGGTGCCCGACGCGCTACGTCGTCTGCAACGCGGCCGAGGGCGAGCCGGGCACGTTCAAGGACCGCTTCCTGATCCGCAAGAACCCGTACGCGACGCTCGAGGGCATGCTGATCGCCTGCCACGTCGTCGGCGCCAAGGAGATGTTCATCCCGGCGAAGGCGTCGTTCAAGAAGGAGCTCGAGCGCCTGCGCCGGGCCAAGGAGGAGCTGGCCGCGAAGGGCCTGCTCGACGGCCTGAAGCTGACGATCGTCCCCGGCCCCGAGGAGTACCTGTTCGGCGAGGAGCGCGCGCTCCTGCAGGTGATCGAGGGCTGCCCGCCGATGCCGCGCGAGATGCACTACCCGCCCTTCGAGAAGGGCCTGTTCTCCGAGCTCGAGTCGCCGAACCCCGCCCTGGTCAGCAACGCGGAGTCGCACGCGCGCGTGCCGGCCATCATCCACCACGGCGCCGACTCCTTCAAGGCGCTCGGCAGCAAGGACACGCCGGGGCTGATCATCGTGACCGTCAGCGGCGACGTCCGGCGCCCGGGCGTCTTCGAGATGGAGTCCGGCCGCCCGCTGCGCGAGATCTTCGAGATGGCCGGCGGCGCCAAGCCCGGCCGCACGCTGAAGGCGATGTACTCGGGCGTGACCTCGCCGGTCCTGCCGGCCTCCAAGTTCGACACCCCGGCCGACTTCGGCTCGCTGGCCAAGGCCGGCTCGGGCCTGGGCTCCTGCGGCTTCATCGTCCTCGACGACGCGGCGAGCGTCCCGCGCGTGATGCAGGGGATGATCCGCTTCCTGTACGTCGAGTCCTGCTCGCAGTGCCTGGCCTGCAAGACCGGCCTGCGCCAGGCCTCGATCGCGCTCGACGACCTCTGCGAGGGCCGCCCGGGGACCGCGGATCCGCTGGACCGGGCGCTCGCCGGCGTCATCGGCGCCCCGCAGACGAACCGCTGCTTCCTGCCGCAGGAGGCCGTCAACCTCCTGCCCGGCTCGGTCGAGGCGTTCCGCGCCGAGTTCGACGACCCGGCGCGCACCGTGAACGCGCCGCGCTACCTGGTCCCGAAGATCAAGGACTACGACGAGGACAAGCACGAGTTCGTCCTCGACCGGCGCGTGCTCGACAAGCAGCCCGATTGGACGTACGCCGAGCCGGCGGAGGCCGCGGCGCGCTAGAGCGCCGCGCGCGCCGGCCCCGCAGGGGGACGTTTGAAGAGACTCGTTCCGTTCGCCGCAACGCTCGCCGCAGGCTTGCTGGCCGCCGGCTGCGCGTCCGGCCCCAGCGCGATGTCCCAGCACCAGCTGGACGCGATGATCGCCCAGCACCGCTACGCCGACGCGGAGGCCTACCTCGGACAGATCAAGGACTCCGAGTACGGGCAGAAGAACGCGGTCCTCTACCACCTCGACCGCGGCGCCATCGAGCTGCACGGCGGCCAGTACGAGCAGAGCGAGCAGGACTTCTCGCTGGCCGAGCACCGGATGGACGAGCTCTACACGAAGAGCGCGACGCAGGCCGGCGGGATGCTCCTGCTCAACGACCGGACGATGGACTACGCGGGCGAGCCGTTCGAGCGCACGCTGATGAACGTCTACCGCGCGCTCGGCTACGCGTTCCAGGGCAAGCCCGACGACGCGCTCGTCGAGAGCCGCAAGATCGAGCGCTTCCTGCAGGAGCTCGAGGACAACCTCGGCGGGCGCAAGGGCGTCTACAGCGACGACGCGTTCGCCCGCTACCTCGACGCGATGCTCTACGCCGACGAGGGCAAGCTCGACGACGCGCGCATCTCGCTGGCGGCCTCGCGCGCGGCCTACCGCGACTACGAGACGAACTACGGGATGAACCCGCCCGTCTTCCGCTTCCCGAAGCGGCGGCCGAAGGACGACGGCGAGCTGGCCTTCATCCACTTCAACGGCCTCGCCCCGCGCAAGATCACGGAGACCTTCCAGGTCGCCTGGAACGACGCGACGGCGGTCGTGCGGACCAGCCAGGCCGAGGACGGCTCGGTCGCCGCGAAGAACGCGCTCGTCGCCGGCCTGACCGGGAACGCGATCACGGTCGCCTACCCCGGGATCGTGCAGGACACCTACACGATCGTCGGCTCCGAGGTCTTCGTCGACAGCCGCCCGGAGGCCGCGACCCAGCTGATGGAGGACGTGACCGGCATCGCGAAGAAGACGCTCGCCGAGCGCCAGGCCCTGATCAAGACCCGGGCCGTCGCGCGCGCCGCGATCAAGTACATCCTCGCCGAGGCCGCCTACCGGGTCGCGGCCAAGGCCTGCGACCAGGAGTTCGGCTCGACCTCCTGGCAGGGCCTGCTGTGCAAGGGCGCCGCGAAGGCGACGATGGCGGCCGCGACGGCGGTGACCGAGGTCGCCGACACGCGCGAGTGGAGCACCCTGCCCGCGCAGATCCGCATGGCGCGCGTGAAGCTCCCCGCCGGGACGCACGACGTCGTCGTCCAGTTCAAGAACGCGGCCGGCGCCGTCGTCGAGCAGCACGAGTTCAAGGACGTCGTGATCCAGGCCGGCAAGCGTACCTATCTCTCGTACCGGACGGCGCTCTGATGAAGATCAAAAGCCTCCTCCCGGCGGCGGCCGCGGCCGCCGCGCTTCTGGTCTCCGGCTGCGGCTACGAGGTCCTCCCGCTGAAGCCGCCGCAGCTCGAGAAGGCCCCGGCGGCGCTCCCGCTGAAGGTCGGCGTGATGGCCAAGAACGCCGGCTTCGACTGGTCCGGCGTCGGGATGACGAACTCCGGGATGGACGCCTACCGCAACGGCGTCTATTCGGACGTCTTCAAAGCGCTCGACGACGCGCCCGACGTGCTCGTCCAGACGCTGAAGGACTCCGGCCTGTTCGCTCAGGTCGACAAGGTCAACGACCTCGGGTTCGCGGGCACCGACCGCGGCGGGCACGACATCCTGATCGACGCCGAGATCCGCGGCAAGTACGTCCAGGACCCGGGGCAGACGGGCAAGGCGATGATCACCGGCTTCCTGATGTTCCTGCCCGGGCCGTTCATCACCTACGACGACTCCTACCAGTTCAGCGCGGACGTGACCCTCTACGACGCGGACGGGCGCCTCCTGCACAAGTACTCGGACAGCGCCGAGACCGAGAGCCACGCGATGCTGTTCTCCGCAAACAAGCCCTCGACGCTGCAGGCGGGCATCGCGGCCGCCTCGAAGGCGCTGGCGGTGAAGATCGCCTCCGACGTCCTCGCAGACCGCGACGGCTACGAGAAGCAGGCCTCCGGCCTAGCCCGGACGGCCAAGCACGCGGGCGTCGCCCCGCCCGCGGAGTCCGCCCGCGCGGCCGAGGTCGCGACGGCGACGGCCGCGGCGGCCGGAACCCTCGCCTCGGCCGCCC
>JAGWRY010000255.1 GCA_028869495.1 Elusimicrobiota bacterium
CATGTACCACTTCGTGATGGCGATCCACGTGCTGGCCTGCCTGGCCATGATCCTGGTCGTGCTCCTGCAGACCGGCAAGGGCGCGGGCCTGCAGGTCTTCGGCGGCGGCGGCGACTCCCTGATCACGACGCCGAGCGGCTCCAGCTTCATGAAGAAGTTCACGGCGGGCCTGGCCGCGACCTTCGCGCTGACCTCCCTTTTCCTGACCCTTCTTCAGAGCCGCAGCAGCATGGCGAGCGTGACCTCCGAGGTCCCCGCGCCGCTCGAGTCGCCGGCCCCCGAGACGTCCCCGGCCGCCGCGGCGCCGGCGGCTCCGGCCCCGGCGGCGGCGAAGCCGGCTCCGAAGAAGAAGTAAGCCGCATCCGATTCGCGCAGGTGGCGGAACTGGCAGACGCGTACGTTTGAGGGGCGTATGGGGCAACCCGTGGGGGTTCAAGTCCCCCCCTGCGCATAGATAGGAAGCCGCCCCCGGCCGAAAGGCCGGGGGCGGCGCTTTTTTGTCGGCGCGCGGGTGACCGAAGCTTCCTTGACGGACGCGCCCGTCGGGCCTATACTTCGGGGATGAGGCTTCTCGCCGCCCTCCTGCTCGTCGGAACCGCCTGGCCCGCCGCCGCCGCGCCCGCGCCGACCCCGGACGAGCCGCCGCTGGTCGTCGCGGTCAAGGCCGGGGACTTGGCGGGGCTCAAGTCCGCGCTGGCCGGGGGCGCCGACGTCGGCGCCAAGGACGGCTACGGCTGGACCGCGACGATGTGGGCCGTCGGCCACGGCGGGAGCGCGATGGTGAACGCGCTGATCGCGGCGGGGGGCGACCCCGCGCCGAAGGGCGTTCCCGGCTACGACGCGATGATCGAGGCCGCCAAGGGCGGGCAGGCCGGGGTCGTCCCGATCCTGGCCGCGCGGGGGCTGTCCTGCGCCGAGAAGGACGCGGGCGGCGTGCCGGCGCTCGACTACGCGGTCGGGCAGGCCTCGACGGACACCTTGAAGGCGCTGCTCGACTGCCGCGCGCCGGTCGACGCGCGCGACGCGCACGGGGCGACGGCCCTGATCCGGGCGGTCCAGCTGGACAAGACGGCGGCGGCGAGCCTCCTGCTCGCCCGCGGGGCCGACCCGAACGCGGCGGACGCGCACGGCTACACGGCGCTGATGTGGGCCGCGCACGACGGGCGCGCGAGCCTGGTGTCCCTCCTGCTGTCGTCGCGCGCGAACCCGGCGCTCAAGGCCGCCGACGGGATGACGGCGCGCGAGATCGCGGTGCGCCGCGGGCACTACATGGTCGCGGCGCTCCTGCCCGCCTCTTGAGCGGCCCGGGGCCGTCCTTCCTGGCCGACGCGATGCTCGGCAAGCTCGCGCGCTGGCTGTCCCTGATGGGCTGGGACGCGGTCCCGGCCGACCCGCGGGCGACCGACCTGGAGCTGCTCGCGCGCGCCAGCCGCGAGGGGCGCGTGTTCCTGACCCGGGACCGGCGCGTGCCGGAGGTCGCCGGACTGCGCCGCGTGCTCGTGGAAAGCCCGCGCCTGGAGGCCCAGCTCAAGCAGGTGCTCGGCGACCTGGGCCTGGCGGCGGACCCCGCGCGCTGGTTCACGCGCTGTGCGATGTGCGGCGCGGCGCTCGCGGACCTGCCGCGCGAGGCGGCCCTGCCGCTGGTCCCGCCGAAGGTGCGGGAGCTCGACACGTCCTTCCGGCGCTGTCCCGAGTGCCGGCGCGTCTACTGGGAAGGGACCCACGTCGAGCGCGCGCGGCAGAAGCTCGCGCGCTGGGGCTTCGGCGCTCAGTCGCCGTCCGGCTTGGGCGGCTCGTCCAGGCCGTAGAGGCCCTCGCGCCGCGCGTAGTCGTAGGCGGCGTAGGGCATCAGCGCGTGGCGGCCCCGGCGGACCTGCGTCGACGAGGCGTCGAAGCCGACGTGGTCGAGGAAGCGGACCTCCAGGCTCGTCGGGACCTCCGCGGCGCCGCCCTCGCGGCGGATGAAGGCGACCTTCAGCTGGTGCAGGGCCTCGTCGTGCCCGAGCCTCTCCCGCAGGTTGCGCTCGAGCTTGGGCAGGGTGTCGGGGTTGCCGTTCTTGTCGACGAGGCGGTAGTGGTCGTCGCCGACCATGTACCAGGCGTCGACGGCGCGGCCGCGGTTGAGGGCGAGCAGGCGGAAGACGTTCGTCTCGCCGTCGAGCGTGGTCCCGACGGCGATCGGCGAGTACTCGAAGAACGGCGCGAAGGCCTTCAGGACCTCGAGGCCCATCGGATGGCGGCGCAGGGCGGGGGTCAGGGCCGGCTTGCGCGGGTCGTCGCCGGCCAGCACGAAGACGACCTTGTCGAGGCCGAGGTCGCCGACCGCGCGCAGGGCGACGAGCAGGTGGCCCCACTGGAACGGGTCCGCGGCGACCGGGTAGACGCCGATGCGCGCGCGGCCGGCGTCGGTCTCGCGCGCGTCGGACGGGGCGGTGCGCACCGTCCGGCCCGGGTCGATCTCTCCGGCGTCGAGGCGGCGCTGGATCTTGGCCAGGGCCCGGTCGGTCTCGACGGCGACCCGGGCCAGGAGCTCGGGCTCGGGGGCCGACAGGCTCCGGGAGGCGGCCAGGAGCTGGGCGCGCACGCGGGCGCGCACGCCGGCGGCCGGCGAGTCCGCGGGAAGCGGCCAGCGCGCGTCGAGCTCGGCGAACAGGGCCTCGAGGCGCTCGGCGGGGGCCCCCAGGCCGGGCAGGACGGGGTCGGCGTTCGGCGGGACGGCCGGCGCGGCGGCCGGCGGCCGCCTGCCGGCGGCGTCCGGAGGCGGCGCTTCCTCGCCGTACGGCTCGGTCGCGGCCGGGGCGGAGAGGGCGGGGGACAAGGACAAGGCCGGCGCCAGCGCCGGCGCGGCGAGCGAGGCGGCC
>JAGWRY010000026.1 GCA_028869495.1 Elusimicrobiota bacterium
AGGATCGCGGAGATCGCCTGCTCGGGCGGCGCGTTGCTCGGCGGCACGACGCCGCCGCAGGCCGCCAGCGCCAGAGCGGCCGCGGCGGCCGCCGCGGCGGGGAGCGTCCTCTTCATGGAGGAAGGATAGCCGAAACCCTGTTAAGGAAACAAGGCGCGCGTCGTAGGGAAATGGAGCGGGCGATGGGAATCGAACCCACGTCTAAAGCTTGGGAAGCTCTCGTTCTACCATTGAACTACGCCCGCGAAAATCTTTTATTTCTCGACGGAATCCGACGAAAACCGGTGTCCGGACGACGGCCTCATTCTAACTTTTTTGTCGACTTTTCTGTCGAGTTTTCGAAAATTTGCGCCGTTCGGCGGGATTTCGCTCGCGTGGTTTCATGGGCGTTTGATCAGCGCGCGGCCCTTCCGGAGCGCGGCCTCGGCGTCCGACCCGAAGGGACGCGACAACAGGGAGATCAGCTCCTCGGCCGCGAAGAGCTGGGTCCGGCCGGCGCGTCCGCGATTGCGCACCACGCCGCGCTCGACGAGCTGTTCGAGAGCCCGGCGCGCGGCCTGCTTGGTGACGCCGAGCTCGTCGACCACCACGGCGATCGTCACGATCGGCATGCGCTGGAGCAGCTCGAGCGCGCGCAGGGCGGTCGACCCCCCGCGGAAGCGCGCGCGCTCGCGCCAGCGGGCGGGCAGGCCCTCGATCGCCGCGCGCGAGACGGCCGCCTCGGCGTCGCTGCGGAGGATCGCCTCGCAGACGAACTCGACGAGCGGAGCGTAGGCGAGGCGCTTTTGGGCGGATTGGAGCGCGCGGCCGTAGTCGTCGCGATACGTTTCGACGAATCCGGAGAGGTAGAGCGGCATGCGCCCGGCGCACGCCATCTGGAGGGGCCACAGCGCGCGGCCGACGCGGCCGTTGCCGTCGGAGAACGGGTGCACGGCCTCGAAGTGCGCGTGCGCCACCGCCAGCCGCACCGGCAGCGTGAAGCCGCTGACGCCCGCGTCGCCGCGCTGGGCGAGCTCCTTGTCGGACAGCCAGTCGAGCACGGCCTTCAGGCTCGAAGCCACGAACCGAGGCGGGGCGGGGTTGTAGGTCGCCTCTTCCTTGCGGTAGGAGCCGCCGATCTGGACGACGGCTCCGATCCCCCCCGGCGCGCGGAGCGCGCCCGGCGTTCCGCGGAAGCGCGGGTCTTTGGCCATGATGCCGCGGTGGATGTCCAGGACGGTCTTGAGGGTGAAGACGGCCTCCGTCTTCTGCGCGGCGCGCGAAAGCTGGGTCTCCAGCGTTCGCGCGTACCCGCGCACGGACCGTCGGGCGCCCTCGTCCGCGCCTGCGTCGCGGAGCTCTCCCGGGGTCAGGACGTGGTCGATCGTGGACCAGGTCCCCTCGAGGCGCGAGGATTCCACGGCCTCTCGCCGGACGAAATAGTAGCCGATCAGCTTGTCCACGCCGTCGAGCGCGGCGAACTCCTTTTGTCGCGCGAGGATCTCCGCGGCCCTCGCCAGGGCCTTCAGCGGAAGCTTCGCGGGCGGCGTCCGGGGAGGCGGCGGCGGGACGACGAACCAGATGTTCTCGTAGCCCGGCTCGGGAGTCTTGGCGACGCCGCAGTCCCGCTTCGGGTCGTAGGGCGCGCGCAGCCGGGGGGTCAGTTCGTCGCGTTTCATAACGTTGTCTCAGGGAGTCTAAAGACAACTTTATTATAACAACTGTACGTCTTCAGCGGTTTCGGGAACTTTCTTAGCCTGAACTAGTTTGCGATTCCGGCGTCCGCGCCCATATTGTACGCATAACGCCGAGCCATCGTCTCCAGCCTGATCCTGGCCCGGCGCTCCAGCACCTCGTCCTTCCTGCCCGCGTAGACGTCGTTCGGGCTCACGTTCTTGAGCGCCTCGTGCGGCGTCTCGTTGTACGTCTCGACCATCCTGTCGATCGCCGCCTGCAGGTCCTCCGTCGTGCCGTAAACCCACAGGTTGACC
>JAGWRY010000256.1 GCA_028869495.1 Elusimicrobiota bacterium
GCGAGCAGGACGCCCTCGGCGCGCAGCATCCGGCGCTTCTTGGCGACGCCGCCCGCGCCCGAGTAGCCGGTCAGCCGACCGTCGGCCCCGACGACGCGGTGGCAGGGCACGACCGGCGCGAACGGGTTGCGCCCCAGCGCCCCGCCGACCGCGCGCGCGGCGCCCGGCTTGCCGATCCGGCGCGCGATCCAGCCGTAGGTGCGCACCTCGCCGCGCGGGATCTCCGCGCAGGCCGTCCAGACGGCCCGGTCGAAGGACGGGTGCTCCTTCATCGCGGCGAGGATCTTCTTCGGGAGCTTCGCGGGCTTTTTCATCGTTCGATTCTAGCTTTTCGGCCACCCGGGATTGGGCCTTGCGAGGCCGCCGACGCGGCGTTAAGCTTGGAGGATCATGAGGTTTTCGCGCCTCGCCGCGGCCGCGCCGGTTCTGCTGGCGGTCGCCTGCGCGACGAGCGGGCCTCGCCGCGTCCCGGGAACGTCCCCGGAGGGCGGGCCCTGGACCCGACTGCCGCCGATGCGCGCCGCGCGCAACGGGCTCTCGCTGTCCTACATCGACGGACGGCTCTACGCGGCGGGGGGGAACGACGCCCGCGGCTGCGTCCCCACGGCCGAGTCCTACGATCCGCGGCGCGAGACCTGGACGCCGATCGCCCCGCCCCTGACGCCGACGACCTTCCCGGCGTCCGGCGTCGTCGACGGGAAGCTCATCCTCGCGGGAGGAGGCTGCGCGCCCTTCTTCATCCGCCCGACGACGGCCGTGCAGGAGTACGATCCGAAGCGCGACGCGTGGTCGCCGCTGACGCCACTGCGCGTGCCGCGCGACGGGGCCGGGGCGGTCCTGGACGGCAAGCTCTACTTCATCGGCGGCAACCGGAGCGGATACTGCACGTCGCGCGTCGAGGCCTACGACCCCTCGAGCCGGACCTGGACGCCGCGGGCGCCCCTGCCGGTCGCCGCCTGCGAGCCGTCCGCCGCGTCGTTCGGCGGCCGGATCTACGTCTTCGGAGGGGCCGACACCTCCGGGCGGAAGTACGACTCGGTTTGGATCTACGACCCGCGAGCCGACTCCTGGAGGCGCGGGGCCCCGATGCCCACGGCGCGCTATTCGTTCCCGTCCGTCCCGTTCGGGGATCGGATCTACACGTTCGGCGGATACGGGGTCCGCACGTTCAGCGACGCGGTCGAGGTCTACGACCCGGCGCGCGACGCCTGGTCCGTCGAGACGCCCCTGCCGGCGAAGATGGAGAGCCTGGCCGCGGCCTCGGACGGCCGCCGGATCTATCTCGCCGGCGGCGATCCCGATCCGGGGGCTCCCGGCGACGCCCGGCGCTCCGTGTGGGCTTACGATCCGGCGCGCGACGCGTCCGACGGGGAGGTCCCGGCGCGCGGCCGACCGTGGACACGCCTGGCGCCGATGCGCAGCCCGCGCTACATGCCGGTCCTGCAGACGGTCGGCGGGCGGCTGTACGTCTTCGGCGGCCGCGTCAGCATGTCCCCTTCGAACGCCCGCGTCGCGGCCGTTCCGGAGGCCTACGACGTCCGCCGCGGCGTCTGGAGCTCCCTGCCCGCGATGGAGGCGCCGCCCTTCCACGCGCCGTCCGGCGTCTTGGACGGACGGATCGTCATCGCCGGCGGAGACGACGGCGCTCCCGTGACGAGCTACCGCGCGACGGCGCGGGCCTATGATCCGCGCTCGGGCTCCTGGTCGAGCCTGCCGCCCCTGCCGGTCGCGCGCAACGGGCCCGGGGCCGTCCTCGACGGGCGCTTCTACGTCCTGGGCGGCGACGCGGACGGCCGCTGCACGTCGCGCGTCGACGTCCTCTCTCCCGGCGCGCGCGCTTGGGCGCAGGCGGCGCCTCTGCCGATGGACCTGTGCTCGGCGGCCGCGACGGCCTTTCGGGGACGCATCTACGTGTTCGGCGGGACGACGACGAACTCTTCCGTCACGTTCAACAGCGTTTGGATCTACGATCCGGCGGCGAACTCCTGGAGCGCGGGCGCGCCGATGCCGACCGGCCGTCTGCTGGCCTCCGCCGTCGCCCTGGGAGGACGGATCTACGTGCTCGGAGGCTGGAGCTCCGCCGTGGGCATTCGCGGCGAGCTCGAGGCCTACGACCCGGCCGAGAACGCCTGGTACCTCAAGACCTCCATGCCGGTCCTGAACGAGGAACAGGCCGTGGCGGCTTACGGCGGCCGGCTCTACGCGGCCGGGGGCTGGCTCGCTCCCGGCGGCCGCGGGCCGGGACCGGTGACGAACGGCTTGTGGAGCTACGACCCGTCCCGCGACCCGCGCGACGAGCGCGTCGTCTCGCCGCCGGCGCCTCGTCCCGCGGTGTTCGCGCGGTCCCAGCCGATGCCTCCTCCCGCGCCAGCCCCCGCGGATCCGGACCTCGCCTTGCTTCCTCCCGGGCGCGTCCAGCCCCGTCCGGACGACTTCGCGCTGGTCGTCGGCATCGACCACTACCGCGGCGTGCCGGAGGCGCGCTACGGTGCGCGCGACGCCGACGACTTCGCGCGCTACGCGGAGGACGTCCTGGGCGTGCCCAAGGACAACGTGATCCTGCTGACCGGCGACAAGGCGGCGCGCACGGACCTGGTCAAATACGTCGAGGAATGGCTGCCGAAGAACGTGGAGAAGGACTCGCGCGTCTACTTCTATTATTCGGGCCACGGCGCGCCGGACCCGCTCGACGGCACGGCCTATCTGGTCCCCTGGGACGGCGACCCGAGCTTCCTGCGGAGCACCGCCTTCCCGCTCGCCCGGCTCTACCGCGACCTCGGCGCCCTGCCCGCCGAGAGCGTCGTCGTCTTCCTCGACTCCTGCTTCTCGGGCGAGGGCGACCGCTCCCTGCTGGCGGCCAACGTGCGGCCGCTCGTGACCGTCCGAGACGAGCCGTTCGCCGCGCGCGACGTGTCGGTCTTGAGCGCCGCGAGCGGCGAGGAGACCGCGGGCAGTTCCGATGCGTTCGAGCACGGGCTCTTCACCGACGCGCTCCTGCGCGGGCTGTCCGGCGCGGCCGACGCCGATCGCGACGGCCACGTCTCCCTCGACGAGCTCTATCGCTTCGTCAAGGACCGCGTCGTGCGCGAGGCGCACCGCCAGAACCGCGAACAGCACCCGCGCCTGCGCACCTTCACGCCGGACCTGCGCCTCGACTGACGGCGCGTCAGGCGAGGACGAGCTTGCCCAGGCGCCGCGTCCCGCGCGCGCCGGTGGCCGTCGGCGCGTGGTTCGGCTTCCCGTCCAGCGCGCGGACCGCCATCCAGGCGAAGCCGGCGGACTCCTTGGCCATGATCGGAAGGCCGTAGTCGGCGCTGGTCGTCAGACGGGCGGGCGCGAAGAGGCGCGCGAGGCGCCGCATCAGGTCCGCGTTCAGCGCGCCGCCGCCCGAGACGACGACCTCGGCGACGGGGCCGGGCGCGTTCTCCAGGACCGAGAACCACAGCGCGCGCGCGCAGAGCTCCGAGAGGGTCGCCAAGGCGTCGGGCAGGCGGCGCGCGTCCAGGCGCGGGAAGAAGCGGTCGAGGAGCGCCGGACCGAAGGTCGAGCGGTCCAGCGACTTCGGCGGCGCCTTCCTCAAATATGGATGCGCGAGCAGGCGCCGCAGGAGCCGCTCGTCGGGGACGCCGCGCGCGGCCAGGCGCCCGCCGCGGTCGAGCTCCGCGCGTCCGCCGGTGGCGCGGCGCACGGCCTCGTCCATCAGCGCGTTGCCGGGCCCCGAGTCGAAGGCGGAGAAGAGCCGCCCGCGGCCGACCAGGCTGGCGTTGGAGATGCCGCCGACGTTGACCACCGCGCGCAGGGGTCCGGAGCCGAACAGGAACAGGTCGAAGGCGGGGATCAGCGGCGCGCCCTGGCCGCCGGCCGCCATGTCGCGCGGACGGAAGTCCGCGACCACGGGGAGGCGGGTCCGCTCCGCGATCACCGCGGGCTCGCCGATCTGCAGGGTGTTGGGCGGGGACGCGGCGGGTCCGTGCCAGACCGTCTGGCCGTGAGAGCCGATCACGGCGGGGCGCGTCCCGCGGGAGATGCGCCGCGCGGCCCGGGCGAACTCCTCGCCCAAGGCGAAGTTCAGGCGCGAGAGCTCCGGCGTCCGCAGTCCCGGCGCGGCCAGGATCAGGCGCTTGAGCGCGGGCGGGTAGGCGTAGGTCTCGAAGCGCCGCACGCGGACCTCGCGCGCGCCGACCCGGACCAGCGCGGCGGTGACGCCGTCGGCGGAAGTGCCGGACATCAGCCCGACGGCCAGCCGGCTCATCGCCGGTAGAGGTCGGCCAGCGCCCCGGCGATCTCCGGGTGCTTGAACGCGTAGCCCGCGGCCAGGAGCTTCTTAGGGACCGCGCGCTGGCCGCCGAGGAGCATGCCCGACAGCTCGCCCAGGGCCAGGCGCACGGCGAAAGCCGGCGCCGGGAGCAGGGCCGGGCGGCGCAGGGCGCGGCCCAGGGCCTTGGAGAACTCCGCGTTGGTGACCGCGCCGGGCGCGGCGAAATTGACCGGGCCGGAGAGCTCTCCGGAGTCCAGCGCGAAGCGGACCGCGCCGAGCGCGTCGTCGCGGTGGATCCACGGGAAGGCCTGGCGCCCGGAGCCCAGGGGACCTCCCAGGCCCAGCTTGAACGGGAGTTCCATGCGCGCCATCGCCCCTCCCCCGCGCGCCAGCACCACGCCGAAGCGGGCCAGCACCACGCGCACGCCCAGC
>JAGWRY010000257.1 GCA_028869495.1 Elusimicrobiota bacterium
CGCCGGCGGCCCGCAGGATGCGGCGCGCGCTCGGCGTCACTGGAACGTCCCCCCGACCGCGTCGGCGAAGTTGCCCGCGGCGGTGCCGGTCGCGACGACGACCTTCGGCGGGACGCAGTTCGAGCAGTAATAGACCTGCCCGACGGCCGAGGGCGCGAGCGCCTGCAGGGTCGCCAGCGTGTCGCTCTTGAGCTGGAGGAAGTCGGCCAGCGTGACCGAGCCCGTCGTCCCGACCGAGATCTGGGTCCCGGCCGCGCCGAGCTTCGCGCTGCCGACGACGTCCAGCGCGTCGGCGCCGGGGCTGTTCGTCCCGATCCCGACGCCGCCGGAGACGATCAGGTTCCCGGAGCCGGCGGCGTTGGCGCCGGCGTAGGTCCCGATCGCGGCGCCGCCCTTGACGTCGAGCGCGTTGGTCGTGCCCGTCGCGCCTCCGGCCTCGATGCTGCCGGGGACCTGCAGAGAGCCGGTGGCGGTGAAGGTGCTCTTCGCCGAGCCGGAGCCGAACTGCGCGTCGCCGTTTACGTCCAGCGTCGCACCCGGCCCCGTCGTCCCGACGCCGACGCCGCCGCCGATGTCGTTGAGGATCAGAGGCTCCGAGCCGAGCGACGAGTTGTAGCTCCGAAGAGTGGAGAAGTTGCTCAAGTCGTTCGATCCCAGCGCGAGGTACTGCGCGCCGGAGTTGACGTGGACCAGGTCCGCGGCGAACCCGCCCCCGGTGTACACCGCCAGCGGCACGCTCGGGGTCGCGGTCCCGATGCCGACGTCGCCGGAGACGATCAGGTTGCCGGAGCCCGCGGCGTCGGTCCCGGCGTAGGTTCCGACCGCGGCGCCGCCCTTGACGTCGAGCGCGTTGGTCGTGCCCGTGAGACCGCCGATCTCGACGCTGCCGGGGACCTGCAGAGAGCCGGTCGCGGTGAAGGTGCTCTTGGTCGGCATCGAGCCGAACTGCGCGTCGCCGCCGACGTCGAGCGCGGCTCCCGGCGAGGTGGTCGCGATGCCGGTCCAGCCGGAGACGATCAGGCCGTCGGAGGGCGCGGCGTTGACGCCGGCGTAGGTCCCGATGGCCGCCTGCCCCAAGACGTCCAGGTTGTTCGTCGTGCCCGTCGCGCCGCCGGCCTCGAGGCTGCCGGGCACCTGGAGCGAGCCGGTCGCGGTGAAGGTGCTCTTGTTCGGCGCCGTGCCGAACTGGGACGCTCCCTCGACGTCGAGCGGGGTCGCCGGGGTCGGCGTGCCGACGCCGACGCCGCCGGAGACGATCAGACCGTCGCTCGGCGCGGCGTTGACGCCGCCGTAGGCGCCGACGGCGAGGCCGGCGCCGCCGACGTCGAGGGCGCTCAGGGGGGCCGAGACGGCGGCGCCGATGCGCCCGGGGACGAGAAGGTTGCCGGTCGCGGTGAAGGTGGACTTGGTCGCGCCGGAGCCGAACTGGGCCTGCCCGCCGACGTCGAGGGCGGAGCCGGGGTCGGGCGAGGCGGTGCCGACGCCGACGCTGCCGTTGGCGACGACGAGGGTCGACGCGCCGACGCTGAAGACGGAGCCGGGCGCGGGGACCGCGGCGCCGATGCCGACGCCGCCCGTCGTCGAGGAGATCGTCAGCGACGGCGTCGTCGCCGAGCCGTTGGGCAGGATCGACAGGCCGGCCGTCGAGACCTCGATCGTGCCCTCGATGGACTTCGCGATCAGCGCGTAGGGCACCGAGTTCAGCAGCTCGCGCGGGGACATCGTCGTGCCGTTGATCTCGACCTCCATGTAGCGCGCGCCGCCGCCGACCAGGGCCGTGATCGGCACCGGGACGACGGCGTTGAACAGGCCGATCGAGACGTCGACGAACTGCGCCGGGCTCGTCCAGATCAGCGTGCCGCCGGTCGACGCGTCGTAGACGCGGAAGACCATCTTCTGCGTGCCGGTCACCGGGACGCCGTTGTCGTCGAGTCGCCCCTGGTAGTCGATGCCCTGCGGGACGCTGCCGGGCGGGGCGGTGGACTGCGGCGTGAAGGTGACGTTCGCGGCCGCCGGGAGGGCGACGCCGAGCAGCAGGGCGATCATCAGGAGCTTCGTTCTGTTCATAAAGGGCCTCGTTCCTTCGGGTGCATTCACGGTCGGATCCAGTTGTCGTAGTCCGGGGAGATCGCGGGCTCGGGCGCGGGCGCGGCGCCGGGCTTGACGGGCGCGGGCTGCGCGCGGCG
The DNA here is from genome assembly GCA_028869495.1 of Elusimicrobiota bacterium. Taxonomy (GTDB): domain Bacteria; phylum Elusimicrobiota; class Elusimicrobia; order UBA1565; family UBA9628; genus GWA2-66-18. The sequence goes on from JAGWRY010000257.1 coordinate 2,187, forward strand.
CGCGGGCCACCACGGCGACAGGCCGCGCGGGCGGCTCGGGGACGGCTCGACCAGCGGGCGTTCGCGGGTCAGCAGGGGCTGCCGCATGATGCCGCGCAGGCGGCGTCCGAACTTGATCGTCAGCGAGACGCGGTGCGTCGTCGCGAAGTCGCCGGAGTCGACGAACGCGTAGTCGAAGACGAGCTCCGGCTTGCGGTGGAAGTTGCGGAAGAGGTCGACGCCGACGCCGAGCGTGTAGCCGGGGCCCGCGTCCGAGGCGGAGCGGCCGCCGGCGCGCAGGGCGAGCATGCCGGCGTACCAGTACTCGACCCCGCCGGCGACGTAGACGGCGCCGTCGCGCGGCTGGATCGCGTCGACGGCGAAGGTCAGCCCGTCCTCGTAGTCCCGGAGGCTGAACGGGGTCCAGGAGGCGCCCGCGCGCAGGGCCGTCGGCAGGGGCGACGTGTGCGAGATGAAGCGCAGGCCCTCGCCGAGGTCGAGCAGGGACGCGCCGAGGGCGATCGAGGAGCGCGGGCGCCAGAGCACGCCGCCGTCGAGGGCCTGCGTGTTCGCCGACCAGCCGGCGAGGCGCGAGGAGATGATCTTGCCCGAGGCGCCGACCGACAGCGAGTCGGTCAGCGCGGCGGCGCCGGTGAACTGGTAGGCGGCGTCGAAGGCGGAGGTCTGCCCGATCGGGCGGTCGTAGTTGTCGTAGGAGGGGAACGGGTCGACGATCAGCATGTCCGCGCTGGCGCCGACGGCGCCCCAGGAGAACGGGACGACGCCCCCGAGCCACTCGTGGTTGATCCCCGACGCGTACGCGTCGTGGACCAGCCCGACCTCCTTGCGGTCGAGCAGGCCGATCCCGGCGGGGTTGTAGGCGAGGGTCTCGACGTCGTCGGCCAGGCCCGTGAAGGCGCCTCCGAGAGCGGCCGAGCGGGCGCCGACGCCGATGGTCAGGAAGTCGGCGCTCGTCGTCCCGGGCCCGGACGCCCGGACGGCCGCCGGGGCGGCCAGCAGGAGGGCCGTGAGACACAGGACGGCGTCTGCGCGCAGGCGCACGACGGGATTATGCCCGGTGGAAATTACGAAATTACTACGGCGCCGGCGGCGAAAAACTCCCCCGCCGGGGGGCCGGCCGGGGCTCAGGACGGGGCGGTCACCCCGCGGGGGACGACGACGACCCCCGACGGGTCGACGAAGAAGCGCCGCGCGTCCTCGTCGCGGTCGTAGCCGAGCTTGATCCGGGCGGGCACTTCGTTGTAGCGGTCGACGATCGTCCGGCGCAGCTTCGCGTCGGCGCGGATCTTGCAGAAGTCCATCACGATCGAGTCCTCGATGACCGCGCCGTCGTGCACGTGCACGCCGCGGCCCAGGATCGAGTTCTTGATCGTCGCGTTGCGCACGAAGCAGCCGTCGCCGAGGATGCAGTTCGTCAGCTTCCCGTCGAGGACCTTCGCCGGCGGGCCCTCGTAGCGTCCCGAGTGGACGAACCAGCGCCGGTTGTTCAGGTTCAGCCGCGGGCGCGCGCCGAGGATGTCCATGTTCGACTCGTAGAAGGCGCCGATCGTGCCGACGTCGCGCCAGTAGGCCCGCTCCTCGTACTGCTTGAGGCCGGGCAGGACGTTCGTCGAGAAGTCGTACGCGTAGAGCTTGTGGGTCTTCAGCATCGCCGGCAGGACGTTCTTGCCGAAGTCGAGGTCGGCCTCGTCGCGGTGGCGGCTCTCCAGGAGGTCGACGAGCACCTGCTTGTCGAAGATGTAGTTGCCCATCGAGGCGAGCGCGTGCGTGGAGCTCCCGGGCATCGGCTCGGCGGTCGGCGGCTTCTCGATGAACGCGTCGATGCGCCCCTTCGCGTCGGTGTGGACGATGCCGAACGCCGGGACCTCCCTCAACGGGATCGGGATCGTCGAGATCGTCGCGTCGGCGCCCTTCTCGACGTGCCAGCGGATCATCTGCCCGACGTCCATCCGGTACACGTGGTCGGCGCCGAAGACCGCGACGAGGTCCGGGTCGTAGTCGTGGATCAGGTTCAGGTTCTGCCGGACCGCGTCGGCGGTGCCCCGGTACCACATCGTGCCCAGGCGCATCTGCGGCGGCACGACCGTGATGAACTGGCTGCGCGTCAGGCCCGCCGTGCGCCAGTCCGAGCGCAGGTGCTCGATCAGGCTCTGCGACATGTACTGGACGAGAACGTAGATCGACTGCACGCCGGAGTTGACCAGGTTCGACAGGACGAAATCGACGATCCGGTACTTGCCGCCGAACGGGACCGCGGGCTTCGAGCGCTCGTGGGTCAGCGGGTGCAGGCGCTCGCCCTTGCCTCCGGCGAGCACGATCGCCAGGACGCGCTTGGTCGGCGCGGGGCGCGCGGCTTTACTGGTCGCCATAGGGATCCTGACCTCCGTAGCCGGTGTCGTCGACCGGGGCGGGCGTCGACTGGTCGCCGGCCGGCGCGGCGGGCTGGACCGCCTGCTGCTGCCGCTCGAGGACCCGCAGCGCGGCCCGGTCGACCTCCTGCACGTGGCGCTTCGCGCCGTGCAGCTGGGCGTCGTCGAGGACGAGGATCTCCCGCTTGTCCGGGACGCCGGCCGTGATCTGCGTCAGCTCCGGCGTCGTGACGCCGGTCGAGACGCGCACCGGGAGATAGACTTCGCCGCCGGACTGGATCAGCGCGGCCGTCGGGACCATCAGCACGTCGTGCTCGACGCGCGGGACGATCTCGCCTTCCCACATCGTGCCGGGCGGCATCGAGCGCGTCGGGCTCAGGTACAGCGTGAACGAGCCGCCGGGCGTCTCGTGCACCCCGGGAACGTCGACGCGGAAGCGCGCGACGCGCCCGGTCATCCGGCGGCTCGGATCGCCGACCGGCCAGAACGTCAGCGTCTGCCCGTCGTGGACGAGCGGGACGTCCTCCGGGCGCACGCGGGCGATCATCTTGAGCTTCGAGGCCGCCTCGAACATCAGCGACTGCGGGCGCAGCCAGCTCTTCGGCCGCACGAAGACGCGCAGCACGTAGCAGGTGTCCGGGCAGCGGATCGGGGTCGGGCGGTAGACGTGCTGCCAGCGGTCCTCCATGACCGACTCGCTCTGCGAGCCGCGCGCGTCGATCATCGCGGCCAGCTCGCGATGGGCGAGGAAGGCCAGCGGCTGGTCGGCGCCGCGCCACGTGTCGCTGCCGGTCAGCACGCTCTCGACGCGCCCGTCGATCGTGGACTTCAGGCGGAACACGTCCTCCGGGACGACGGTCCCGGTCACGCGCACGCGGATCGTCAGGTCGCCGCGGCGCACGGCGTCCGGCGTCGCCCCGAAGGCCGGAGCGGCCGCCAGCAGCAGCGCCGCGAGGAGCGTCCTCATCGGGCCAGGGCCTTCGGCGGCTCCAGCTCCGCGCGCTGGGCGTCGAGGACGGGGTTCCGCCCGCGCCAGGAGTGGAGCAGGAACGCCTCGTAGGTCCAGGGCATGGCCTCGCGGAAGAAGCGGGCCAGCGCCTCGCCGTACTGCTGGATCTCCCACTGCGCGTGCGCGTCGGCGCGCAGGGAGACGAAGTTCATCAGGCTGCGCGCGTTGATCGTCCAGTAGAACTCGGTGTACATGTTGACCGGCAGGACCATGCGCGCCATCTCGCGCGCGACGCCGGCCGCGAGCAGGTCCTTGTAGCAGGCCAGCGCCGCGTCGACCTGCGTCGAGAACCTCTCCGTCAGCGCGGCGTGGTCGAGCGCGGGCGCCGCGACCGAGCCCTGCTTGTTCTTGACGTCCTGCGCGCGCCACCGCGTCGGGACGTAGAACTCGTCCTTGACCTCCGTGTAGCGCGCGGAGATCTCGTTGTAGGACGCGATCCGGTGGCGGATCCACTGGCGCATCACGAAGAGCGGCGTCTTCACGTGGAACTTGAAGACCGAGTGCTCGAACGGCGACTCGTGCTTGTGCTTCATCAGGTAGGCGATCAGCTTGCGGTCCGCCTCCGCTCCCTTCGACGTGCCGCCGTAGGAGACGCGCGCCGCGTCGACGACGCCCTGGTCGCCGCCCATGAACTCGACCAGGCGCACGAAGCCCTTGTCCAGAACCTCGACCGTCTCCTTCGCCGCGCTCATGGGAAGCCTCCCGGCGCGCCGAGCGCGCCGCCGTCCTTGAAGATCCGCCCGTCGGGCAGGGCCGAGGCCTTCTCGGCCGCCGTCCGGATCCACGGCAGGAGCCTCGCGTCGCCCTGCACGCCCTTGCCGTCCCAGCGGTACGCGGAGAAGCCGCCGAGCGCCTGTCGGAGCATCTGCCCGACGCGGTCGGCCTCGGGCGAGAGCGGCACGACGTCGACGGGCCCCTGCCGGGTCAGGCCGCGGAACGTCGCGCGCAGGGTGCGGCGGTCGCTGTCCTGCTGGTCGGAGCCCACGCCGCTGCGCACCGCGACGGCGACCGCGCGCGCGAAGCCGGCCTTCCGTCCGACCGCGTCCGCGGTCTTCTGCGCGTCGGCCAGCCATTCGGACATGGCCTCGTCGGAGCGCGGCGCGACGCCGGCCAGCACCAGCGACTCCTTCGCGGGGTCGCGCGCGAGGGCCTTCGCGCGGTCGGCGAGGATGTCGACGAGGAGCGTCGAGCCGTCGAGCGACGGGGCCAGCACGAGAGGGACCGGGCACTTCAGGCGCTTGACGCTCCCCGCCGGGCCGGAGGCGAGCGGCAGTCCCGTCCCGCCGCCGCCGAGCTTCAGCGTCGGCATGCCGGGCGTGCCCGGGGCCTTCAGCGGCGCGCCGAAGTCGCTCTTCTCGGCGGCGGGGACGTCGAGCACGGGCTTGCCGCGCTGGCCGAACATGTAGAGCGTCATCTCCAGGCGCGTCGAGGCCGCGTCGGTCTCCAGCGGGATCGCGACGACCTTCGAGACCCCCCGGGCGACGAGGCGGTCGATCGCGCGCTGGACCGAGACCGCGTCGCCGGCGCTGTCCACGCTCTCGACCGCGTGGCCCGGCAGCTGCCGGCGCGCGTCCGCGAGCTGGCGGCGCCACTTCGCGTCGACGTCGTAGGCGAGGATCAGGACGCCGTAGGGCTTCGTCGCGGCGCCGCCCAGCGCCGGGAACTCCTGCGCGCGGGCCGGCGCGGGCGCGGCGGCGAGGGCGAGCGCCAGCAGGAGGGGGCTCACGAGGACTTCCCCTTGGCCAGCGCGGCCTCGACCCGCTCGCGCAGGTCCTGCAGGCTGACGGGCTTGGCGACGAAGTCGTCGCCGCCGGAGAGCGCCGCGCTCGTCTTGTCGTGCGTCGAGTCGCGCGCGGTCAGGAAGATCACCGGCACGCGGCGGCCGGACTTCTTCTCGAGCGCGCGGATGCGCGAGCAGGCGTCCAGGCCGTTGACGCGCGGCATCATCACGTCGAGCAGGACCAGGTCCGGGCGGTGGGCCTCGTAGGCGGCGACGGCCTCCTCGCCGTCGTCGGCGAGCACGACCTCGTAGCCCATCCGGGCCAGCTGGATGGACAGGATCTCGCGGATCGAAGGCTCGTCGTCCGCGACGAGGATCTTTCGTCGTTCCGACATGCGCCTCCTGCTACGGTTCGAAGGTCCAGACCGACGACGTCCCGGCCGAGCCGCGGATCGCGACGGCGAGCTCCTCGCCCCCGGACGCGGTCCGCACCAGCGCCAGGCCCTGCACGCTTCCCGGAAGGTCCGCCGTCCAGGACGCGTCGAGGCCCAGCCCGTTCCAGGACAGGCAGCGGAGCTGGGCGCGATTGAACAGCCCGAACGGAGCGGCCAGGCCGCCGAGGGCCGGCAGGTTGCGCGCCGCGTAGAGGGCCTTGAGGCCGCCGTCCGGCCCGTAGGCGGCCGTCATCGGCGGGTTGAACTCGAGGAGGCGGCCCTTCCAGCGCACGCGGACCGGGGTCTGTCCGTAGTCGCCCTCCGCGGTGCGCCAGCTCTTGCCCTTGAACTGGAGGCGCAGCGCGTGGCTGGAGGTCAGGTAGGCCGGGACGACCTCGTCCGGGGCGACCTTGACCGTCGTGAAGCCGAACAGCCAGTCCGCGCGGCGGTACGGCAGTTCCGGGCGGCCCTGCGCGTAGCGCCCGTCCTTGTAGACGAGCGGGTAGATGCGGCCGAGCGGGAAAGTCCGGTCGTCGAGGATCTGCTGGGTCCCCAGGACCTCGGCGCCGGTCCCGTCCTGGTAGGAGCGGGTCAGGTACGGCAGCTCCGCGGTCTTCAGCCATTTCCCGGAGTCGACCTTCATCACGCGCGTCTCGAAGCGGTCGAAGACGGCGTCGTAGACGGAGACGAACAGCGAGTCGCGCGAGTCGCCGTCCAGTCGGCCGGACGAGAGCCCGACGATCCTCAGCCCGGTCCCCGGGATCGCGGCCTCGACGAGCGGATGGGAGTCCAGGACCGGGTACGCGTACAGGCGGATCGTGCTGCCGGAGGCCAGCACGGCCTGCGGCTTGCCGACGCCGTCGAAGTCGCCGACGGCCATCGCGTCCGCCTCGTAGGGCAGGGACGCGCCGCGCGTCTTCGGAGACCGCGTCCCGGCGGCGTCCTTCGCCGCGGGGGCGGCCTCGGCCGGGGCCGGCGTCTCGGTCAGGCGCGCGCGCTCGC
>JAGWRY010000258.1 GCA_028869495.1 Elusimicrobiota bacterium
CCTGCGCGAGCGCCAGCCAGCACAGCGCCGCCGCCGCGCGCCGCGCGAGGTCGAGCTTGGGCGGACGGCCGCCGGCGGAGAAGCCCATCGAGCCGCTCGCGTCCACCAGCGCCACGAGGCTGACGCGGTCCTCGGCGCGGTACTCGCGCACGTAGAAGCGGTCGAGGCGCGCGTAAGCCTTCCAGTCGATCGCGCGCGCCTCGTCGCCCGGCGCGTACGGCCGGTGCTGGGCGAAGTCGCGCGAGAAGCCGCGCAGGGCCGCGCGGTGGCGGCCCGGGGCCAGCGAGGCGGCGGGGCGGCGGGGGGAGAGGCTCAGTCGCCCGAGCCGGGCCTGGTCGGCGGGATCAAGCCAGCGCATCGAGCAGGCGCGAGACGAGTCCGTCCGCGCGCACGCCCTCGGCCTCCGCCTGGTAGTTCAAGACGAGCCGGTGGCGCAGGATCGGCGCGGCGACGCGCGCGACGTCCTCGCGCGCGACGGCCAGGCGCCCGTCGAGGAGCGCCCGCGCCTTCGCGCCGACGACCAGGGCCTGGCTCGCGCGCGGGCCCGCGCCCCAGGCGACCCACTCGCGCACGCCCTCGGGCGAGAGCGGGTCCTTCGGGCGCGTCGCGCGCGCCAGGCGCACCGCGTAGTCGACGACCGGGTCCGGGACCGGCACGCGCCGCACGAGGTCCTGCAGCTCCAAGACCTCCTTGGCGCCGAGCACCGGCTCGAGCGCCGGGGCCTTGTCCCCGGTCGTCTCCAGCACGATGCGGCGCTCCTCCTCGAGCGACGGGTAGTCCATCAGCGCCTGCAGGAAGAAGCGGTCGAGCTGGGCCTCGGGGAGCGGGTAGGTGCCCTCCTGCTCGATCGGGTTCTGCGTCGCCATCACGAAGAAGGGCTTCGGCAGCTCGTGCGTGGCGGCGCCCGCCGTCACCTGGCCTTCCTGCATCGCCTGCAGGAGCGCGGCCTGGGTCTTGGGCGGGGTGCGGTTGATCTCGTCGGCCAGCACGAGGTTGGCGAAGATCGGCCCGGGGACGAAGCTCAAGCTCCGCCGCCGCGTCGCCGGATCCTCCTGGAGGATCTCGGTGCCGGTGACGTCGGACGGCATCAGGTCGGGCGTGAACTGCACGCGCGAGCTCTGGAGGTCCAGGATGCGGGCCAGGCTGGTGACGAGCAGGGTCTTGGCCAGCCCGGGCACGCCCTGCAGCAGGCAGTGGCCGCGCGCGAAGAGGGCGATCAGGACCTCCTCGACGACGGCCTCCTGGCCGACGATGACGGAGGACAGCTGGCGGCGGACCTTGTCGCGCGCCCGGACCAGGCGCTCGGCCATCGCGACGTCGCGGCCCTGCGGGGCGGTCGTCTTCTCGCTCATTCGGGTAGGTTAGCGCTTTTTCGCCGCCGGCTCAAAGCGAAGACGGCCAGCAGGAGCAGTCCGCCCGCCGCGACGCCGGCGATCAGACGGTCGCGGCGCGCGGCGGCGTCGGCGGGGGCGGTCAGGACCGGGGTCGCGGCCAGCAGGCGCGGCACGGACGCGGGCCCGGGCTGGATCGCCGCCAGGACCCCGGACAGCAGCTGTTCGGCCTGCGGCCCGCGGGCCAGGACCGAGTAGCCCCAGTACGCCCAGGGCAGGAAGCCGGCGGCGAAGCGCAGGTCCGGGGATCCCGGCACGCGCGCCCAGGCGTAGAGCGCCGCGGGGCCGGCCGGCGTCTCGGCGCGCCGCACCGGCGACACCGACTCCTCCGGGATCTTCAGCGCGCCGGCGACGGTCGCGCGCACGACCTCCGGCTGCTCCTGCGGCGCGACGTCGTCCTCGCCGATCTTCAGGAACACGACCTCGGAGCCGGAGCCCTGGACCGCGAGCACCACGTTCTGCTGGATCTCCGCGCCGGTCAGCTCGCGCGAGCGCAGCCCTCCGCCCAGCGCGATCTGCAGCTGGCGGTCCAGACTGCGCGCGATCCCGTTCTCGCGGATCGCGCCGGGCGTGCCCATGCGCAGGCTCCCGACCAGCGGCTCGAGCATCGCGTCCGGGACCGCGCTCGACAGCGTCGCCAGCGCCGGCGGCCCTCCGGCCTCGAGCGCGGCGACGATCAGCCGCGGGCGCCCGTCCAGCGACGCGCGCAGGATGTGCGCGGTGACGCCGTTGCGGAAGGTCCGCGTCTCGAGGCGCCCGGTCGTGCGGTAGTCGAGGCGCGTGGACTCGCGCAGGCCGATCAGCACGTTGGACAGGTACGCGCGCGTCGAGGCCGCGGTGTCGAGCGCGGCCTCCGGCATCCGCGCGACCAGGAACGAGGAGCCGACCGGCCCCTTCAGCGCGATCAGCACGCCGGGCGCTCCCGCGGCCGCGTCGGCCCAGCCCGGAGGCGGCTCCAGCGAGACCGGCGGCGCGGGGGGCAGGGCCGGCGCCGCCGCGAGCGCGGACGCGGCGGTCAGCACGAGCACGCAGGCGAGCCGGCTTCCCTTCATAGGATCGGCCGTAGTGTAACAGCCGCGCGGCGCGCGCGCAAGCGCGGCGGCGGTCCCTGTTCGCGGACTTCTCGCGCTCCGCTCAAGGGGCCGCCGTCAGATCCCAGCCCCGTCGGGATCGCTCGGGTTTGACCCTCGCTCGGGGTCGCTCGGCGGCGGACGGCAAGCCGTCGTTCCGCCGTATGCCGCCGAGCGACCCAAGCGCGCCTCGACGGCGCGCGTTCCCGCCGGGACCGGGACGGACGGCGGCCCCTTGAACGGAGGGCGGAAAGTCCGTGACGATGGAGCGGGGCGGCCCGCTACGGGGCGACTTCGACCATGTCCTGCTCGAAGGCGGCCTTGCCCTCGCCGCACTCCGGGCAGGTCCACGTCTCCGGGACGTCCGCCCAGCGCGTGCCGGGCGCGACCCCGTGCGCGGGATCGCCGTCCTTCTCGCTGTACTTGTAGCCGCAGACCAGGCACATGTAGGCCTTGTAGGGATGGACGTCGGCCGCGGCCTCGCGGTCGCGGTCGCGCCGCACGGCCTCGTCGACCGAGGCGCGGGCGGCCCCGGACGCCGCGTCCGAGGGCGCGTCCTCGACGAGCGGGATCGGCGCGTCGCGATAGACGGGGCTGTCGAGCAGGCGCGCGGCGATCTGCGCGGGCGACAGGTCCTCCTTCAGCGCGTCGAAGCCGTCGAGACCGCGCGCGTCCTCGGCCCCGAAGACCGCGCCGAGCTGGCGCAGGGAGAGGGCGTCGAGCGGTCCCGCGTAGACGACGCGGCGCGCGCCGCCGGGCGCGCCGGCCAGGATCGACAGGAACGGCGCGAGCGGCCGGCCGTCTTCGGAGGCCGCGCCGGGCTTCGGGAAGACCAGCTCGAAATCGGCGGAGTGCGCGCCCGCGCCGATCGCGCGCCGCAGGTGCGCCGCCTCGACGCCCGCCGCCGGGACGGAGACGAAGCCCTTGCGCCGGAGCCAGTACGACGGCGAGCGCAGGCTCTCGCGGTAGCGGTCCAGGATCTCGCGGATCTGCCGCGCCTCGAGGACGCGGCGCTCGGCCTGGAACCGCCCGGGGAAGCGGCGCGCGAGCTCGGCGACGTCGAGCGCGCTCATCTCCGGGTTGACCTCCATCGGGAACGGGTCGGTCCACGAGTGCTCGCCGCGCGCGATCGCGGCGCGGACCTCGGCCTCGCTGCGGTAGACCTTGCCGACCAGGCGCCGGCCCTCGGCGTCGGGGATCGTCCGCAGGAAGCGGTCGACGCGCTTGTCGATCCGGTAGAACGCGTAGGCGACCTCGAAGACGGTCAGCGGCGAGAAGCCGGAGCGCTCGTGGACCGCGGCGTCGACCGCCTCGGGCAGCGGGTTGTCGAAGTTGTGGCGGACGAGGTTGCGCAGGCGCGACCAGCGGCTCCGCATGCCGAAGCCCCACTTGCGCGCGGCGTCCATCAGCACGTAGTGGTAGACCTCGTCGCGGAACACCCCTTCGAGCGACAGGGCCGCCGGACTGCCGGGGCGCGCGTTGGACTTGAGTACGAGGTAGCCGGTCGCCGCGCCGATCTCGGCCAGCGCCCGGTTGGCGAGCATCGAGCGCGCCGAGTACTCGCCGGCCTGCGGGCTCGTCGGCGCGATCCCCTGCTCGCGCAGGGACGGCTGGCCGGGCTCACGCGACAGGTTGTAGACGGTCTCGAGGAGGTTGCCGTGGCGCTCCTCCTCGGCGGCCCAGACCGAGCGCTGCGGCGGCGCGCCGCGCAGGGCGATCGCGATCACGCGCTCCTGCATCGTGACGCCCATGAAGTGGGCGACGCGCGGCAGGTAGTTGTGCAGGTTCATCGACGACGTGTACTGGTAGGCGCGCGTCGGCTCCTCGCGGTCCATCGCCTGCTTGAAGATCTTGCGCAGGCTGACGCGCGACAGCGACGCGCCGGCGAAGTCGTCGGGCGAGACGCTCATCAGGTTCGGGCCGGTCCACGGCTTCCAGTCGTGGACGAGCTCGCGGTTGCCCGCGCGCAGGATGCCCTCCTGGTTCTCGAGCGCGCCGTAGCGGTTCAGCGACCAGCGCAGGTCGTCGTCGCTGACCGCGTCCAGGCTCGCGCGCACGCGCCGCATGTACTCGCGCGTCGCGGCCAGCCGCGACGGCAGGCGCCTGAACCAGTCCCAGGCCTCGCGCCAGAGCGGCTTGACGCCGAGGGCCGTGTTGTAGGCGAGCGGGCGAGCGACGCCCTTGACCGTCGTCTCGAGCGGGCCCTGCGTCGAGCGCGGCGTCGGCGCCGCCGGCGCCGGGCCGGCCTTCGCGGCCGCCAGCGCCGCCAGCATCGCCTCGGTCGTCTCGAACTTCTCGCGGGCCTTGCCCGCGGCGGCGCCCGCCTCGCGCTCGAGGCGGTCGAGGACGCGCCAGTCCTCGCGCGAG
>JAGWRY010000259.1 GCA_028869495.1 Elusimicrobiota bacterium
CGGGCAGGGCGGCGAGCGGGGCGGCGGCGAGCGCGGCCAGCAGGGGCCAGAGCGGGTCGAAGTAGTCGGGCTCGACGGGCATCAGGACGCTGATGGCCAGCCAATAGGCGGCCAGGAGCGCGACGGCGCGGACGGCGGGGTCGCGGCGGCGCAGGAGCAGGGCGAGAGCGGCCAGCGCGAAGAGCCAGAGGCGCAGGCTCAGCGCGAAGCGCAGGCGCGCGGCGACTCCGCGCAGGAAGGGGCCCGGCCGCGAGAAGACGCGGCGCGCGGCCCAGGGAAGGACGGGCTTGCCGCCGGTCAGCGCGAGGGCGTTGCCGTCGCCGCCGTGGACGACGCCGAGGGCGCCGAGCGCGACGTTGAGGTCGGCGGCGCCGTTCTCGAGCGGGACGAAGCGGCGCTGGACGACGGCGTTCATGATCCACCACGGGGAGAGGAGCAGGGCGCAGGCCAGCAGGAGAAGTCCCGCGCGGGCGGCGCGGGCGCGCGGCCGTCCGGGACCGCGGAGTTCGCCGGCGGCGAGCAGGGGCGGCAGGAAGGCCAGCACGCCGCGGCTGAGGAGAGAGGCTCCGATCGCGGCGCCGGCCAGCGCGGAGGAGGCCGCCCCGGGGCGGCGCGCGCGCCGGACCAGCGCGAGCGCGGCCAGCAGGACGAGCGGGGTCAGCACGAACTGCTTGGCGAAGCCGGGGATCTTCGGCTCGAGCGCGAAAAGGACCTGCCAGACGGCCGCGGCGGCCAGGCCGGACCAGGCCCCGCCCAGCTCGAGGCCGAGCGCGAAGACGAGCCAGGCCGTCAGCAGGGCCAGCCCCGCGGCGGCGGCCGCCGCCTCGCGCGGGCTCAGGCGCAGGAGCGCGTCGGACTCGAGCAAGGGAACGAGCGGCATCCGGAAGGACGGGTCGGCGGAGCGCGAGTGCGCGCGGGCGATCAGGGCCTCGCCGAGCTCGGCCTGGCTGGCGTCCGCCAGCGCCCGCGCGCGCGGCGCCCAGGAGGCGCACAGGCGCGCGCCCAGGCCCAGGTCGGCGACGGCGAGGACGGCGAACAGGACGGCCGCCGCGTGACGAGAGCCGCGCATGTCCTGAAGAATAACAGAGCGGCGGGGCGTTGGCAATCGGGCGGGCCCTTGCCGCGCGCGCGAAGGCGGGCTACCCTGACGGGATGGAGATCGACCGGAGGATCCACCGGCGCGGCGGCGACGCGGCCGCCCGGCGCAAGCTGGCGGCCCTCTTCGCGCTGGCCGCCCTGCTCACGGCGGCGGTCTTCTGGGCCCTGCACGCGTCCGGCGTCGTAGGCCGCTGAAAAAGACGCCGCCCCGGCGCGGGTCGCGCCGGGGCGGGCCGGGACGGCGTCCGCTTCTTGAGCTTAGCGGGAGCCGTCGAACATCTTGCCGGACGCCTGATCGTTGAGCTCGGCCATCACCTTCAGGCTGTGGGCCGCCGGCGCGATCTGGGCGAGGCTGCGGGTGCGGCCGCGGTCGCCGCCGCGGTGGCCGCCGCGGTCGCCGGGACGCCCGCCCCAGTCGCCGCGATGACCGCCCGGGTTGCCGCGATGGTCGCCGGGATTGCCGCGGTGGTCGCCGGGGTCGCCGCGATGACCGCCGCGGTCGCCGCGATGGTCGCCCCAGCCGCCGCGGTCGCCGCCGTGGTTCCAGTCGCCGGGGTAGCCCCAGCCGGGCCAATTGTTCCACTGTCCGGGCGGATCGACGCGGCCGACGTCTCCGCCGCCCGACTTGCCCCAGTCGCACGCCGACAGGCTGAGGGCCGCGGCGCACGCGATGACCGCGAGGGACGCGCGGCCGAGAGTCTTGATCTTCATTGGGAAAACGCCTCCGAGGGGGATTTTCGACGGCATGATGATTATTATACACGATCCCGAGCGTCTCGAGGGCCATCGGCCTTCTCCGCGTCTAGGACCAAAGACCCAGATTGCCGGCGGCGGGAGCCTTCCGGGTCTTGACGCGGGCGCTCGGGGGGCGACTAAGGCCGGCGCCGGCCGGCGCGCGTGAACCGCCAGCTGACGAAGGAGACCAGCGCGTAGAGGGCGTTCTGCGCCGAGTAGACGAAGAACTGCGCGCGCTCGGGCGAGCCCGGCGCCGCGGCCAGCGCCATCTGCAGGGTCCAGGCGATGAAGCCGGCCGACGCGGCGAAGAAGAGCAGGCTGAAGAGGCTCGTGAAGCCGTTCGGCGCCCGCCCGCGCAGGATGGCCGCGACGTCCGGCGCGAAGAGCAGGAAGAACATCCCGCCCGTGACGATCTGCATGCCCAGCGCGAGCAGGCGCACGCCGCGGGCGCCGAGCGCGCCCGCGAGCAAGGCCGGAACGATCGCCGTCGACGCGGAGTAGAGCGCGAGGCTCGGGATCATCAGCGCGGCCGAGGTCAGGAGCGTCAGCCAGGCCGCGCGCGCGCCGGAGCGGGCGCCGCCGCGCTTCTCGAGGACTCGGCCCAAGGCCAGCGGGGCGAGCAAAGTCAGGCCGCTGAAGACGTTCTGCACCGCCCAGAAGGCGTGCTTGACCAGCGGGCCGAGGACCAGGCCCAGCGCCAGCGAGGCGGCGGCGCCGGTCCACGCGCGCCACGACGGGGTCTTGCGGGCGCCGCCGTCCTTGAAGGTCTGGTGGATCTGCGGGATCGCGAAGACGAAGGCCAGCGCGTTGCCGACG
>JAGWRY010000260.1 GCA_028869495.1 Elusimicrobiota bacterium
CCCGGCGCCGCGCCCGCCGTCGGCCGCGGCCCGGCTCGACCCGCGCGCCGAGCCGAGCCTGCCGACCGGCTTGAACATCCAGGACAAGCCCTACCCGGAACTCCGCTACGCGCGCTTCGCGGGGCGCGCGCCGGACGGGCCGCTGCTTCCGGACGAGATCGTCCAGGGCCAGCTCGGCTCCTGCTTCTTCCTGTCGGCGCTGGCCGCGGTGGACGGAGTCCGCCCCGACCTCGTCTCGCGCGAGCTGAGGCCGACCGGCGACGGGACCTACGCCGTGACGCTCTACGGCCGCGACGGGAGGCCGCGCGCGGTCGCGGTCGACGACCGCTTCCCGGCGACCGAGGGCGGGGTCCAATATCTCGCGCGCGGGAGCTCTCCGGGCGAGATCCGCCCGGCGCTCTTCGAGAAGGCCTACGCGAAGCTCCTCGGCGGCTACCGCGCGATCGACGGCGGCGACGCCTCGGCCGCCCTGGCCGCGCTGACCGGAGCTCCGGCCGAGGACGACGACCCCCGCAAGCTCTCTCCGGACGAGGCCTGGCGGCTGCTCGAGGACGCCGGGCGCCGCGGCCTGCCCGTCGAGGCGAGCACCCCGGAGTTCGACGGCCTCGAGCGCTTGACCGGGCGCAAGGACCTCGCGGGCCTGATCGACGACCACGACTACGACGTCCTCGGCGTCGCGGACGAAGGCGGCCGGCGCGTCGTGCGCCTCTACACGCCGCTGACGCCGCGCGACGCCGGCGACGCGCCGCTCGACGCGCGCCGCATCGACGTCCCGCTCGCCGAGTTTCTGAAAGACTTCGACGGCCTGACGATCGGCTCCTTCCCTCCCGCCCGCTCCGTGCTCACGGACTCTCCGCGTTCGTTCCCGTAGGCCGCCGTTCGCCCCGTCCCCGGCGGGATTTCGAGCGAGGACGGCGTCCAGGACGTGATTCCGCCGCAAGCCGCCGAGCGAGGCTAAGCGCGCCTCGACGGCGCGCGGTCCCGACGGGGGCGGGGCGGACGGCGACCCCTTGAACGGACGTCGGGAAGTCCGCGAACATGGCCTTGCGCCCGCCCTTGACGCGCGGGCGCGCGCGGCCTATAGTCCCGGGACGCGGGAGGATCCATGCCCCACCACGCCCTGCTCGCCGTCGCCGCCGTCGCCGCGCTGCTGCTCCTCCTGCGCCTGAAGGACGCCCTCGCCGGCCTCGCCGCGAACCGGCGCCTGCTGGTCAAGGTCGGCCGCGACGCGCTCGACCGCCAGCCCGACTCGATCGCCCTGGTCAAGCGCGCGGACGGGTTCCCCCTCTCCGCCGACGCGCGGGCGCTGGCCGAGCCGCTGATAGCCCTGGGATTCTCCGACTGCGGCGTCCACTCGGTCGACAAGCTTCCGGGAGTCCTGATCCAGGTCCTGGTCCAGCCCGAGGCCCGCGTCGCCGCCTTCGTCTACGAGCACGCGCGCGCCGGGCGCTGGCTGGAGCTCGAGGCGCGGCTCGAGGGCGGCCGCTCGGTCAGCGCCGTCAACCGCGCCCCGACCGGCCAGCCCGCGCCGCCCTTCGTCCTGCGCGCGGCCTCGGACCCGTCCGCCTCTCCGGAGGAGCTCTACCGCCGACTGCGCGCGGCCCTGCCGCCCTCGGGGGTCGTGCCCGTCGACGCCGCGAGCGTCGTCGCGCAGTACGAGGAGGCCTACCGCGCGATCGTGCGCTGGCGCAAGGCGGAGGGCCTGCGCGCCGCGCAGGTGGCCGCCGCCGCGCGCGCCGAGGCGAAGCGCCGCTCCGGCGCCTAGCGGCTCGGCGCCGAGGTCCCGACGGTCATGGCTCCTTCCGGCCGACTTTTCTATAATACCCGGGCGGAGCAACCGATGAGCGCGACCACGGCGCAGCGAACGGGCAGGACCGGAGAGGGCTCTCCGCGCGTCAGCGCCGCGCGCGCCGGCTTCGCGCGCGCCGTCGCCGCGCTGACCCTGCTCCTGCTCGTCGCCGGCGGGATGGTCACCTCGACCGCGTCGGGCCTCGCGGTCCCGGACTGGCCGCTGTCGTACGGCTCCTGGCTGCCGGCGATGGTCGGCGGCGTCTTCTTCGAGCACGGCCACCGGATGCTGGCCGCGTTCGTCGGCCTCCTGATCCTGATCATGGCCTTCTGGACCCAGTTCGAGGACGACCGCCCGGGCGTGCGCCGCCTGGGCTGGTGGCTGCTGCTGGCCGTCGTCGCGCAGGGGATCCTCGGCGGGGTCACCGTCCTGTTCGGCCTGCCGACCGCGGTGTCGGCCTCGCACGCCGTGCTCGCGCAGACCCTGTTCTGCCTGCTGATCGCGATGGCCGAGCTGACCGGCCCGTTCGCCGCGGGCGTGTCCGCGCGCGCCCCCGCCGGACCCCTGACCCGCGCGGGCCTGCTCGCCGCCGGCGCGCTCTGGGGCCAGCTCGCCCTCGGCGCGGTCCTGCGCCACAGCCAGGGGAGCATCGTCTGGCACCTGTGCGGGGCGGCCGTCGCGACGGTCGCCGCGGCCTGGTTCGCCGGCGCCGTCCTGAGCGAGCGCGACGAGCCCGCGCTGACCCAGCCCGCCGCCGTCCTGCTGACGCTCCTCGCCTTCCAGCTCTGTCTCGGCCTGGCCACGGCCGACTTCCGCACCGAGCCCCTCCCGCGCGCGAACTACGCGATGATCGCCGTCGCGACGATCCACCTGGCCGTCGGGGCCCTCCTCCTCGGCACGACGGTCCTGCTCGCTTTCCGCCTGCACCGCCTCCGCGCGCGCTGAACGCAGGCCGGTCCGCGGCGCCCGCGGTTTGGTAAAATCAGCCGTTATGCCCCGCCTGCAGGTCCTCCTGCGCGTCCGCCCCGGCGCCCCGGCCGTCGCCGGCCTGCCCTGCGCGGTCCGGGCCGCCTACCGCGCCGGGCGCGAGCTCTCCCCGGAGAGGATCGTCATCGCCGGCGCCGACGCCGCCTTCCTGCGCCGCTGGTCCGTCCCCCTGCGCGCGGCCGGCGTCCCCGTGCTGGGCGCGGCCCCCGGCCCTGCCGCCC
>JAGWRY010000261.1 GCA_028869495.1 Elusimicrobiota bacterium
CCGCGCCGGCGCAGCAGGCGTTCGCGCCGGCGCCGGCGCATCCTTCGGATCATCCGCCCGCGCAGGGCGCTGCGCTGGGCGGACGACAGGCGCCGCCAGCCCCGGCGCACGGCGCGCAGGCGGCGGATCTCGGCGCGCATCCGCGCGCGGCGGACGAGGAAGCGGCGCAGGGCGTAGGGCCGCTCCGGCGCGAAGCCGCGGCGGACCGCGGTCTCCTGGTTGGCGTTCAGGATCTCCCGGCCGCCCTGGCCGGTCACCTCGACGCGGCCCTCGTCGAAGACGCCGACGCGGCTCTCGCCGTTCGCGTCGCTCTCGACGCCGAACTCCGTGCCGCGCACGGCCGCGACGGCGTCGGGCGTGCGCACGCTCATGCGGTAGCCGCCGAGCGCCTGGATCTTGGCGAGCAGGGTGCCGAGCGAGAGGAAGAACGACGTGTCGGACTTTTCGGTCCGCTCCAGCGTGAACTCGGAGTCCTCCTGCAGGTCGATCAGCGAGGAGCCGTCGAGCGAGATCTCGGCGCTCGAGCCCGAGGAGGTGGCCACCCGGTCGCCCTGGTCGAGAGGCATGCCGCTCGAGGCGGCGATCGCCTCGCCGCCGCCGGCGGGGTAGACGGAGACCTCGCCGGTCACGGCGGTCAGGCGCGCGTCCCAGCTCCCGGAGCCCGCGTCCTGCGCGGCGGCGGGGAGCGCGGCGAGCCCGGCGGCGAGAAGGAGGGCGGCGGGAAGGAGCCTCATCGGGTCACCTCGGCGGTCAGCGCGATCTTGACGAACTGGTGCTTGCCCATCTGCAGGACGAACTCGGGGGGCGCGGTCACCGGCGCGTCGGCGGGCGCCTTCGCGCCGTCGATCTTGACGCCGCCCTGCGCGATCAGGCGCCGCGCCTCGGAGCGGGACTTCGCGCCTGCGGCGCGAACCAATATTTCGGACAGGGTCAGGCCCGCGGGGACGCTGACGACGCGCAGGTCCTTCGGCAGTTCCTTCTTGGAGAAAGTGGACTCGAAGTAGCGGAGCGCCTCGTCGCCGGCGGCCGCGCCGTGGAAGCGCGCGACCAGCAGGCGCGCGAGCGCCTTCTTGGCCTTCATCGGGTGTTCGGCCCGGACCTTGTCGAGGTCCTCGTCGGTCAGCAGCTCGTAGTACTGGAGCATCAGCGAGTCGCTGATGCGCATCGCCTTGCCGAACATCTCGTTGGGCGGCTCGTTCAGGCCGATCGCGTTGCCGTAGGACTTCGACATCTTCTTGACGCCGTCGAGGCCCACCAGCAGCGGCATCGTCAGCGCCACCTGCATCTCCTGGCCCTCGTCCTGCTGCATCTTGCGGCCCATCAGCAGGTTCGTCAGCTGGTCGTTGCCGCCGAGCTCGACGTCGGCCTTGATCGCGACCGAGTCGCGGCCCTGCAGGATCGGATAGAGCGTCTCGAGGAGCGTCAGCGGGGAGTTCTCGGCCAGGCGCTTCTTGAAGTCCTCGCGCGAGAGCACCTGCTGGACCGTGTGGCGCTTGAGCGTGCCCAGGAGGTCGTCGCGCATGAAAGGGGTCAGCCACTCGGAGTTGAAGCGCAGTTCCGTCTTCGCTTTGTCGAGGATCTTGAACGCCTGCTCCCGGTAGGTCTCCGCGTTGGCCGCGACCTGCTCGGCCGTCAGGGTCGGGCGCGTCGCGTCGCGTCCCGACGGGTCGCCGACCTGCGCGGTGAAGTCGCCGATGATGAGCACTGCCGTGTGCCCGAGGTCCTGGAACTGGCGGAGCTTGCTCAGGACGACGGAATGGCCGAGGTGCAGGTCGGCCGAGGTCGGGTCCACGCCCAGCTTGACGCGCAGGGTGCGCCCCGACGAGAGCTTCTTGGCGAGCTCGCCCTCGCTGACGAGGGAGACAGCTCCGCGCTTGAGGCGGGACAGGGAGGCGTTGAGGTCCATGCTATTTGGAATATAACAAATCCGGGCGAGCGTCCGGGAGGGCGGCGCTAGAACATGTCGTAGGGGTCGACATCGAGGGACAGGCGCACGCCCGAGGGCTGGCGGACGGCGCGCGCGGCGGCCAGGGCCGCCTCGACGCGCTCGGGAGGGAGCTTGACGAGTAGGTGGTGGCGGAACTTGCCGCGGACCTCGCGCAGGAGGGCGGGCGCGGGGCCGACGACCTGGGCCTCGAGGCCGAGGGAGTCGGCGAGCGAGGCCGCCAGGTCGCGCGCGGCCTGCTCGACGCGCGGCTCGTCCTTGCCGGCCAGCACCGCGCGCACCAGCGACGACGACGGCGGATAGCGCAGCTCCCCGCGCGCGGAGAGTTCCTGGTCGGCCCAGGCCGCGTAGTCGCCGGAGGCGGCGCCCTGGATGGCCTCGTGGTCGGGCGACAGGGTCTGCAGGACGACCTCGCCCGGCTTCTCGGCGCGCCCCGACCGTCCGGCGACCTGGGCCAGCATCTGCATCGTGCGCTCGGCGGCGCGGAAGTCGGGCATGTGCAGCATCGTGTCGGCGTCGACGACGCCGACCAAGGTCACGTCCGGGAAGTGGAAGGACTTGGCGACCAGCTTGGTGCCGACGAGGACGTCGGCCTTGCGCTTGCGGAAGCTGTCGTAGATGCGCTCCTCGAGCTTGTGCTCCTTCGACAGCGTGTCGCGGTCCATGCGCAGGACGCGCGCGGCCGGGATCTTGCGCTTGACCTCGGCGGCGACCTTCTGCGTGCCGACGCCCGAGACGCGCACCGACGGGTCCCCGCAATCGCCGCACTTCTGCGGCGGGGGCCAGGTCCGGCCGCAGTGGTGGCAGACGAGGACCCAGCCCGGGCGCCCGTCGGCGTCCGGCGGGGCCTGGTGCTGGATCTTGGCGACGCCGCAGTCCGGACAGCGGTCCACCCAGCGGCACTTGCGGCACATCGTCAGCGTCGAGAAGCCGCGGCGGTTGACGAGCAGGATCGCCTGCTCGCCGCGCGCCAGGCGCTGGCGGATCTTCTCGGTCAGCTCCTCGGAGAGGACCTCGCCGAAGCCCGGGATCGGGATCACGCGCACGCTCGGGCGCTCGACGCGCGAGACGCGGTCCGGCATCGCGACCAGCTCCGCCTCGCCGCGGCGCGCCAGGTCCCAGGCCTCGAGCGACGGCGTCGCCGAGCCCAGCACCGCGAGCGCGCCGAAGGCCCGCGCGCGCTCGAGCGCGGCGTCGCGCGCGTGGTAGTACGGCGACGCGCCGTCCTGCTTGAACGACTCGTCCTGCTCCTCGTCGAGGACCGCCAGGCGCAGGTCCTTGAAGGGCAAAAGGACCGCCGAGCGCGCGCCGACGACCACCCGCGCGTCGCCGCGCCGCACCGCGAGCCAGGACAGGCGCCGCTCGCGCAGGGTCAGGCCGCTGTGCCAGAGGACGACCGGCACGCCCAGCCCCGCCTGGAACTCATCGAAGAACGGGCGCGTCAGGCCGATCTCGGGGAGCAGGAACAGCGCCTGCCCGCCGTCCTTGATCGCGCGGCGGATCAGGCGCAGGTAGACCTCGGTCTTGCCCGAGGCCGGCACGCCGAAGAGGACGACGCGCGCGGCGCGGCGCGCGTCGAGGAGCGCGGTCATCCGCTCGAGCGCCCCGGCCTGCCCCGGCGTCAGCTCGAAGGCCGGCGCGGAGGTCCAGCGCGGCTCCGCCGCCGACACCGGCGCGGGCTCGTCGAGCGACTTCACGTAGGGGGGCAGGAGCGCCTTCACGCACTCCCCGATCGGCGCGCCGAAGCGGCGGCTCATCCAGCGCGCGCAGGCGATCCCCTCGACGCTGAGCGCAGGTTCTCGGTCGATCAACGCGTCGAGATCTTTTAGGGGGCGAGCCGGCTCGCCGTCGAAGACCGACAGGACCGTGCCGACCGTCCGGCGCGGGCCGAACGAGACCCGGACGCGTCCGCCGGCGCGCGCGTCGAGGCCGTCCGGGACCCGGTAGTGATAGGTCTTCGGGAGCGGGACCGGGAGCGCGACCTCGGCGATCTTCACCGCGGCGTCTTGGTCCCGGTGAACACGAAGCAGGGAGGGATGTTGCGCACCTCGTACTGGATGTCCACGCTGCCGAAGTAGTCCTTCAGCAGAGGGATCAGGTGCCCCGTGATCTGGTAGGTCGCGACGAAGCGCCCGCCCGGCGTGAGCAGGGCGGCCGTCTTCGCGAGAAGCTCGCGGCGGCCCGCCTCGGACAGGAACGAGAACGGGATGCCGGAGACCACCCGGTCGGCGCGCGCGATGCCCAGCCCGGCCAGGATCTCGTCGATCCGGGTGACGTCGCCGTGCACCGGGATCAGGCGCGGGTCGCGCAAACGCGACGAGAAATGCTCGTAGAACTCGCGGTTGAACTCGACGGCGACGAGCCGCGCGTCCGGCGCGAGGTCGCGCAGCAGGCGCCGCGTGAGCACGCCGCGCGCGGCGCCGTACTCGACGACGACCTTCGCGTTCTCGAGGGACAGGGCCTTCAGCGTCCGCGCGACGAGATAGCGGCTCGACGGCGCGATCGCGGCCACGCCCGGGTCCGCCAGGAAGGCCTTCAGATAGCCGAGGAATTCCTCGGCGTCGCCTGCGGAGCCCTCGCGCCGCACTTCGGCGATCAGCGCGCCGAGCTTCTCGCGGCCCCGCTTCAAGCGGCCCTCGATCATCTCGCCGAGCGCGTCGAGGACGTCCCGATCCCTCTTGCGCGGGGCGGGGCGGCGCTCGCTCACGACTCCGCCAGGGCGGCGCGCAGGCTCTTCATGTCCTCCCAGACGTCGCGCTTGAGGTCCGGGTTGCGCAGGAGCGCCGCGGGGTGGAAGGTCGGCAGGAGGCGCACCGGCGGCGCGCCCTCGCCCGGGTCGTAGGTCCGCCAGCGGCCGCGGATCTTCGTGATGCCGGTCGGGTCGTCGAGGAGGACGCGGGCCGGCACCGCGCCGAGGGTCACGATCACGCGCGGGCGGATCGTCCGGATCTGCACGTCGAGCCAGCCGCGGCAGGCGGCGATCTCGTCGGGAGACGGCGGGCGGTCGTTGCCGCGCTTCTCCGGGTTCGACGGATCGACCATCGGGTGGCACTTGACGATGTTCGCGATGTAGACCGTCTCGCGCGACAGCCCGATCGAGGCCATGATCTTGTCGAGGAGCTGGCCGGAGCGCCCGACGAACGGCTCGCCCTTGTGGTCCTCGTCGAAGCCCGGGCCCTCGCCGACGAACATCACCTCCGCGTCGGCGCTGCCGACGCCCGGCACCGCCTGGATCCGGGCCGCGCCGAGCGGGCAGGCCCGGCAGGCGCGGATCTTCTCGGAGAGCTCCGCGAAGACCTTCGTCTTCGACGCCGCGGCCGGGCGCTTGCCGGCGGCGCTCGGCGGCGGCGTGGTCTCGCCCTGCGGCGCGGCGGAAGACGGGCGCGAGGCCGTCGCGGTCCAGTCCGACGCGTCGGACTGGCGCACGCGGCGGCGCAGGGCGCGGGTCAGGTCCTTCAAGTCTTCAAGCTCTCGGCTCAAGCAGTCTCTCGGCGGCGGCTAAGATCGCGCGAGCGACGCGGCCCTTGCCCGCCTCCGGCAGGGGCCGCGCGGCGCCCCGCGTCACCAGCGTGACGCGCGCGCGCGGCGAGGCGAGGCTGGCCGGCCCGTTGGCGACGACCAGGTCCAGGCCCTTGGCCGCGAGCTTCGCGCGCGCGTGCTCCGCGGCGCGGCGCGTCTCGAGGGCGAAGCCGACGAAGACCTGGCCCGCGCGCCGCCGCGACGCGGCGTCCTTGATGATATCGGGATTGGGCACCAGCGTCAAGCGCAGGCGTCCGGGGCCGCGCTTGATCTTGTGGCGCGCGGCGCGCGCGACGCGCCAGTCCGAGACCGCCGCCGCCCCGACGACGAGCGCGGCCGCGCGCGAGCGCTTCAGCGTCTCGCGGCGCATCTCGAGCGCGGTCTCGACCGGGACGACCGTCACGCCGCGCGGCGCGCGCAGCGCGGTCGGGCCGCTGACGACCGTCACGCGCGCGCCGCGCGCGCGTGCGGCCGCGGCCAGCGCGAAGCCCATCGCGCCGCTCGACGCGTTCGTCAGGTAGCGGACCGGGTCCAGGAACTCGCGCGTCGGGCCCGACGTGATCAGGACGCGCCGCCCGCGCAGGGGGGAGGCGCTCACCGCGCCTTCAGCGCGCGGCGGACGATCTCGGCGGGCTCGAGCATGCGCCCGGGGCCGACGCGGCCGCTGGCGAGCTCGCCCTCGACCGGGCCCCAGACCTCGTAGCCGTACCCGGCCAGGGTCTTCGCGTTCGCGCGCGTCGCCGGATGCGCCCACATCTCGGAGTCCATCGCCGGGCAGACGGCGACCCGGCCGCGCGCCGACAGGACGAGGGCGTCGAGCAGGCCCTCCGCGCGGCCGTGCGCGAGGCGCGCGAGGAAGTCGGCCGTCGCCGGCGCGATCAGGATCAGGTCGGCCCAGGAGGCGAGCGACAGGTGCGCCATCTCCCAATGCGCGGGGTCGTGCAGGTCCTGCGCGACCGCGGCGCGCGACAGCGCCGCGAGCGTCAGCGGCGCGACGAAGCGCGCGCCCGTCGGCGTCAGCGCGCAGCGGACCTCGGCGCCCGCCTTGACCAGGCCCCGGACGATCTCCGGCGCCTTGTAGGCCGCGATGCTCCCGGTGACGCCGAGGACGATCCGGCGGGGGGCGCGGCGCACCGGCTTACTCGCCCTTCTTGGCCGCGGCCTCGATCTCCGCCGGGACCCCGGCCTTCTTGAGGTCCTTCCAGCCGACCTTGCCGGACAGGACCTCGCGCAGGGCCAGGTCGAGCAGCTCGGCCGGCGTCAGGTGGCGGTTCTCCTCGCGCTTCTTCAGCTCCTTGGCCCAGATCGCGGCCATCGGGATCGCGGAGTACTTGCCCTTGCCGAAGTCGAGGATCATCTCCTCGGTGGTCTTGTCGGTCTTCGCGGCGTCCGGCGCGGCTTCCTTCTTCGACATGGGTGAAACTCCTCCTTACGCGAGAGCGGCGACGGGATGCGACGGGTCGAGGCGCGACGCGCGCAGCGACTCCGCCGTCAGGATGCACGAAATCTGGGAGACGGCCCGCTCGAGGTCGTCGTTGACGACGACGTAGTCGTAGTCCTTGGCCGCGGCGAGCTCGCCGCGCGAGTTGGCCAGGCGCTTGGCGACCGATTCCTGCGGGTCGCGGCGCCGCGCGAGGCGCGAGCGCAGGGCCTCCAGCGACGGCGGCAGGACGAAGACGAGGATCGCCGCCGGGTGCTTGCGGCGGATCGCGCGGGCGCCCTGGACGTCGATCGCCATGATCACGTTCAGGCCGCGCTTGAGCTGGTCGTCGACGTAGCGGCGCGGCGTGCCGTAGAACTCGTCGTGGACCAGCGCCCACTCCAGGAACTCGCCGCGGCGGATCCGGCGCTGGAACTCGGCGCGGTCGAGGAAGAAGTAGTGCTTGCCGTCCTTCTCGCCGGGGCGCGGCGCGCGCGTCGTGCACGACGTCGAGTAGCGCAGGTCCCGGCGGCGCGCGAGGAGCTTTCGGCAGATCGTGGTCTTGCCCGCTCCGGAAGGTGCCGAGATGATCAGCAGCGCGCCTTTCCTCATTAGACCGGTGATTTTATCGAAAATATTAAAGGAACCGCAAGCGGAAATATTCCCGCGCTCCCGCGCGCGCCGATTGTTGTACACTAAAAACATGGACTGGCTCCGCGCGTCGGCCCGGCTCGCGCTCGCGGCGGCCCTGACGGGGACCGCCGTCCCGCCG
>JAGWRY010000262.1 GCA_028869495.1 Elusimicrobiota bacterium
CCGCGGCGCAGGCGCGCGGCGCGCCGGCCCCCGGCGTCGCCGCCAGCAGGGCGGCCGCGAGCAGGACGGCGAGCGCGCGTCGAGCCGGCGAGGGGCGATCCGGAGTCATCGCTCCTAGGATAGACGGGCTCGCTCCCGCCGGGGAGGGTCCGTCGGCGCCCGCGGACCTGGGCCGTTCGGCCCGCCCCTTGCGCCGGCGCTCCGCGGCGGGTATCCTGCGCCGGTGCCCCTCCACGCCGCCGTCCTGATCCCGACCGCCTTCCTGACCTCGGTGGTCTCGGGGACCGTCGGGATGGGAGGGGGGATCGTCCTGCTGGCCGTGATGGCGCAGTACTTTCCGCCGGCCGTGCTGATCCCCCTGCACGGCCTGATCCAGCTGGCGAGCAACTCCTCGCGCGTGCTCTACGGCTTCCGGCGCATCGAGAGACGGATCATGGCGCGCTACGCGCTCGGCGCGGCGCTCGGCGCGGCGCTCGGTTCGCGCGTCGTCGCGAGCCTGCCCGAGTCGTGGTACAAGCTGGCGCTCGGGGCCTTCCTGCTCGCCCTGACCGTCCGTCCCGCGCCGCGGCGGACGCGCGACTTCCCGTTCAAGTGGGCGGCCGTCGGAGCGGTCGCGACGTTCCTCAGCCTGATCGCGGGGGCGACGGGACCGCTGATCGCGCCGTTCTTCCTGAGCGAGCCGCTGGACCGGCGCGAGCTGGTGGCGACGAAGGCCTCGTGCCAGATCTTCACGCACCTGCTCAAGGTGGGCGTCTTCGTCGCGCTCGGCTTCGCGTTCGGGCCCTACCTGCCTCTGCTGGCGGCGATGACGGCGGCGGTCTTCGCGGGCAACTACCTCGGCAACAAGGTGCTCCTGCACCGCCTGCCCGAGCGCGCCTTCCGCGCCGCGTTCAAAGGCCTGCTCCTGGTCCTGTCCCTGCGCATGATCTGGCTGGGCGCGCGCGCGTTCTAGCGCGCCCCGGCCTCTTTGTTGCTTGACCGCCCGAGTCATGCCCGGGAGCGACACGACCGTCTGCCTGGACTGCGGCTGGCTGGAGACGCGCACGGCGCGCGGGCGGCGCGAGGGCTGGTGCGTCAAGCGCGGCGAGCCGCGCTCCGCCGCGGAGCTGGGCGAGCTGCCCTGCTCGGACTTCAAGCCGCTCGAGACGACGGAAGCGCTTCCCGAGCCGTCCGCGCGCCCGGCGCGGCGCCCCGCCCCTCGCGCCGCGCCGCTGTTCCGGACTCCCGATCCCGACGGCCTGCGCCGCTTCCTGCGCGACGAGAAGGACTTCTCGCCGCGTCCGAAGCTGATGAGCGAGCGCGAGGCGGTCCGGCGCTTCGTGCGTCCCGGCTCCTACGTCGGCTTCGAGCTCTACGGCACGGTGCGCTGTCCGCTGTCGATCGTGCGCGAGATCGTGCGCCAGAAGATCGGCGGCCTGCGCCTGCTCGGGCAGGGGCTGATGGACGCGGACTACCTGATCGCGGCGGGCCAGGTCGAGAAGCTCGACCTCACCTACGTCGGCTACGAGGCCTACGGCCTGTCGCCGATCCTGCGCCGCGCCGTCGAAGGGGGGCGGATCGAGCTCGCCGAGTGGTCGAACGCGGCGATCACCTGGCGCCTGAAGGCCGCGGCGATGGGCCTGCCCTTCCTGCCCGCGCGCACGATGCTGGGCACCGACACGCTGGCGCGCAGTCCGGCGCGCACGATGCGCGATCCGTACACCGGCCTGCCGCTGGCGCTCCTGCCGGCGCTGACGCTGGACACGGCCGTCGTCCACGTCCATCGCGCCGACCGGCTCGGCAACGGACAGATCGACGGGATCTCCGGCTTCGCCGTCGAGATGTCGCGCGCCTGCCGGCGTCTGATCGTCTCGGCCGAGGAGATCGTGAGCACCGAGGTCTTCCGGCGCAGTCCGGAGCGCACGTCGATCCCGTACTTCCTGGTCGACGCGGTCGTGCGCGCGCCGTTCGGCGCGCACCCGGGCGAGACCTGCGGCCTCTACCGCCGCGACGAGCCGCACATCCGCGCGTACCTGGAGGCGGCGCGGACCGAGGCGGGGACCCAGCGCTACCTCGACGAGTTCGTGCGCGGCGTCTCCGGGCACGACGCGTACCGCCGCAAGCTCGGAGCGGCGCGCCTGAAGGCGCTTCGCGCGGGGGCGGCGTGAAGACCCCGGCGCCGCCCTCGCCGGTCGAGCGCCTGGCCTGCACGGCCGCGCGCCTGATGAAGGGAAGCACGACCGTCTTCATCGGCACCGGCGTGCCGATGCTGGCCGCGGCGCTGGCGCGCGCGCTGTACTCACCGGCCCTGCTGCCCGTCTTCGAGTTCGGCGGCGTCGGCTCGACTCTCGAGCGCCTGCCGCTCGGCGTCGGCGAGGCCAGCACCTTCCGGCGCGGCGTCGCGGCGATGGGGATCTGCGACGTGATGGAGGCGGCCCAGCGCGGCGTCGTGCGCGACGGCTTCCTCGGCGGCGCGCAGATCGACGCCTACGGAAACCTGAACACGACCGTCATCGGCCCCTACGAGAAGCCCGCCGTGCGCCTGCCCGGCTCCGGCGGCGGCGACGACGTGGGCTCCCTGTGCTGGCGCACGATCATCCTGATGAAGCACGAGCGCAAGCGCTTCGTCGAGAAGCTCGACTTCCTGACCACGCCCGGCTACCTCGACGGCCCGGGCGCGCGCGAGCGCGCGGGCCTGCCGCCGGAGACCGGGCCTTACCGGGTCGTCACCGACCTCGGCGTCTTCGACTTCGCGCCGGAGTCGCGGCGCATGCGCCTGATCGCCGTGAACCCGGGCGTCACCGAGGAGCGCGTCGCCGACGAGACCGGCTTCGCGCTGGAGAGCG
>JAGWRY010000263.1 GCA_028869495.1 Elusimicrobiota bacterium
CGATGATCAGCGTGTGCGCTTCTCCTTCGAGGAAGTAGAAGATCTGCAGGAGCACGAGGATGCGCGCGGGCCAGACGGCCCGGCCGGCGAACTCGACGCCGAGCCACAGGCCGAGGAGGGCGAGCTCGCGCTCTCGGCGCGCACGCGCCTCGGCCGCGCGAAGCTGCGCGCGCTCGCGCGGCTGAGGCCCCGCTTCCTGGCGGTCGTGCCGGACCTGCTCGACGAGGCGCGCGAGTTCCTCGGAGACGTCCCGATCGAGCTCCTGCCCAACGGCGTGGACGCGGAGCGCTACGCGCCGGTCCCGCCGGAGCGCCGCCGCGCCCTGCGCGCGGAGCTGGAGTGGGACGCGGGCTCGCCGGTCTTCCTGTACACCGGGCGCTTCTCGCCGGAGAAGCGCCTGCCGTGGTTCCTGCGCCTGTGGCGCGCGGCCGTCCCGCGCGGGCTCGCGGTCCTGGTCGGCGAGGGGCCCGAGCGCGCCGCGCTCGCGGCCGAGGCCGCGGCGGCGCCGGGACGCGTCCTGATCCTGCCTCCGCGCGAGGACCTCGAGCGCCTGTACGCGGCCGCCGACGTCTTCTTTCTGCCGTCGACGTCGGAGGGCCTGTCGAATTCGCTCCTCGAGGCGATGTCCTCGGGCCTGGCGCCGCTGGCCTCGGCCGTCGGGGGGACCGCGCAGACGCTCGAGGACGGGCGGACCGGCCTGTTGTTCGGCCGCGACGACGAGGCGGGCCTGCGCGCGGCGGCGCGGCGCCTGGCGGTCGAGCCGGGCCTGGCCGCGCGCCTCGGAGCGGCCGCGCGGGACCTCGTCCTCGAGCGCTACGCGCTTCCCCGCGTCCTCGACCGGCTCGAGGCTCTCTACCGGGGCGAGAGGCGGCTCTAAGTCGCGCGCAGGCGGCGCCGGAAGCCGGCGAGCCAGGCGTGGAGGAGCTCGCGGTCCTCGGCGGACATCAGCGCGTACGTCGAGCCGTAGTAGACCGCGCTGACGACGAGGATCGCCAGCGCGACGCGGGGCCACGTCGTCACCGCGGTGCGCGCGGGCCAGATCGCGCCGAGAGCCAGCGCCGCGCTCAGCGCGGGCGCGAGGAGGACCTGCGACGCGTACTCCGACCAGCTCAGCCCCAGCAGGCGCCGGTGGGCGAAGCGGATCGCGATCGCGGCGGTCAGCGCCTGGGCGAGGGTGGAGCCGACGGCGACGCCGACCAGGCCCCAGCGCGCGATCAGCAGCTTCCAGCCGACGATGCTGACGACGGCCTGCAGCCAGATCAAGACGTCCAGGCGCCACGGGCGGTCGCGGGCGATGATCAGCGTGTGCGCTTCTCCTTCGAGGAAGTAGAAGATCTGCAGGAGCACGAGGATGCGCGCGGGCCAGACGGCCCGGCCGGCGAACTCGACGCCGAGCCACAGGCCGAGGAGCTGGGGCATGACGGCGAACAGGAAGACCAGGGCGGGCAGGGCGCTCCAGAGGACGAAGCGCGTGGACTTCATGTACATCCGCCGCAGCTCCTCGCGCGCCGTCGGGCCGCTCAGCTCGCTCATCATCGGGATCGTGACGTTGGCGACGACGCTGCGCACCAGCTGCAGGCGGCGCAGCAGTCCCGCCGGGACCGCGTAGAGCGTCGTGTCGCTCAGCGACTCCGCGCGCGCGATGTAGATCCGGTCGAGCTGGTAGGTGACGACCCAGGCGAAGCGCCCGGAGCCGCCTCCGAGGGCCAGGGACAGGAAATCGCGGACGGCGAGGCCCCGATGGGTCGGGCCGAGCGACTCCCTCAGCTTGAGCCCGGCGACCAGCGCGGCGGCGGCGGCCAGCAGGAACTGCCAGGCGGCGAACCATATCGCGATCGCGCGCAGGCCGCGGCCGGAAAGGACGATCGCCAGGGCCCCGAGCATGAACACGATCCCCTGCGCCGCGAGGAAGGCCGCCTGCCAGCCGAAGAGCTGGAGGCCCGACAGGAAGGAGAGGCACATCTCGAAGGCCGTCCAGCCGAGGGCGGCGACCGCCCCCGCCCGGATCACGAAGACGGCCTCGGCCGCCGTCGCCCCGGTCAGACGCAGGACGTCCGCGGCGACGCGCGGGGCCAGCCCCCAGGCGAGCCCCGCGCCGAGGACGGCCGCGGCGGCGTAGAAGACGGAGGCGTAGGAGGCGATCTGGCGCAGCGCGCGTCCGTCGCCGGCGGCCTTGCGCTCGGCGACGGTGCGCACGACCGCGGTGGAGGCGCCGAGGGTCGCCAGGAGGGCGAAGCTCGTCGTCGTGTGGAGCAGGATGTAGAGGCCGTAGGTCTCCGTGCCGAACGCGCGGATCAGGACCGGGATGATGCAGAAGTTGACGAGGAAGGACAGCGCTTGGCCGACGAAGCCGAAGCCGACCGAGCGCGCGAAGCGAAAGGACTTCGCTCCGCGGGAGGAGGTCATCGCGGCGTCCGGCGCGCGTCGTCGCGCCCGCGGCGGCGTCGGGTCCCCCGCATCGTGGAGCATTTAACAATTTTTCGCGCGGGCTCGGATTCGACTTGCTAAGATGAGCGGCGAATGTGCGGCATCTGCGGCGTCGTGCGCGGCGACGGCGGCGTTCCCGACCGGGCGCGCCTGAAGGCCGCCAGCGACCTGATCCGGCACCGCGGGCCCGACGACGAGGGCAGCCTCGTCGACGGCCCGGCGGGGCTGGCGATGCGGCGGCTCAAGGTCATCGACCTGCGCACCGGCCATCAGCCGCTCTCCTACGCGGACGGCGGGCTGTGGATCGTCTTCAACGGGGAGATCTACAACTACCGCGAGCTGCGCGCCGGGCTGGAGGCGCGCGGGCACCGCTTCAAGACGAAGTCCGACACCGAGACGATCCTCGCCCTCTACCAGGAGAAAGGGGCGCGGTGCGTGGAGGACCTGCGCGGGATGTTCGCGTTCGCGGTGTGGGACAAGGCGCGGCGGCGCCTGTTCCTCGCGCGCGACCGCATCGGCAAGAAGCCGCTCGTCTACGCCGAGCGCCCGGGCGGGACCCTGCTCTTCGCCTCGGAGCTGAGATGCCTGTTCGCTCTGGACCCGGCGCTCCCGCGCGAGACCGACCCGGTCTCGGTCGACATGTTCCTGTCGCTCCAGTACATCCCGTCGCCGAAGACGGTCTACCGGGCGGTCCGGAAGCTCCCGCCCGGCCACACGCTCGTGTGGGAGAACGGGAAGACGACGATCAAGCGCTACTGGGACCTGCCGCTGGGGGCGCCGCCGGTCACGACCGACGTCGAGGAGGCCAAGCGCCTCCTGCGCGACAAGCTGACCGAGGCGACGCGTCTGCGGATGATCTCGGACGTGCCGCTGGGCGCCTTCCTGTCGGGCGGCGTCGACTCGTCGATCATCGTCGCGCTGATGAGCCGCCTTTCGTCCCGGCCGGTCAAGACCTTCTCGATCGGCTTCGAGGAGCAGGCGTTCTCCGAGACGCGCTTCGCGCGGCTGGTGGCCGAGCGCTACAAGACCGATCACACCGAGTTCGTCGTCAAGCCCGAGATGGCCGACGTCCTGCCCAAGCTCGCCTGGCACTACGGCGAGCCCTACGCCGACGCGTCCGCCCTGCCGACCTACTACGTGTCGCGCGAGACGCGGCGCTTCGTCACCGTCGCGCTCAACGGCGACGGCGGCGACGAGAACTTCGCCGGTTACGTGCGCTACTTCGCGATGAAGGCCGCGCGCCTGGCCGACGCTCTGCCCGGGCCCGCGCTGGCGGCCTTGAAATCCGGCGCCGAGCTCCTGCCCGAGTGGAACGCGCCGTACGGCACGCTCTGGCGCGCGAAGCGCTTCCTGCGCTCGGCCGTCTTCAGCGACCTGCCCGGCCGCCACCTGAAGATGATCGGCTACTTCCACGAGGACGAGAAGCCCGGCCTCTACGCGCCGGAGTTCGCGGCCGCGCTCGGCGCGCGGATCGGCTCGGCGCGCGACTACATGGCGCGCGCCTTCGACGCGGCGGCCGGCGAGGACGACGTGAACCGGATGCTCTACGTCGACTTCAAGACGTATCTTCCCGAGTGCCTGATGACGAAGGTGGACATCGCGACGATGGCCTGCTCGCTCGAGGGGCGCTCGCCGCTCCTCGACCACGAGTTCGTCGAGCTGGCCTTCCGGATGCCCGGAAGCTGGAAGCTGAAGGGCCTGCGCGGGCACAAGTGGATCTTCAAGGAGGCCTTCAAGGACCTCCTGCCCGGCGAGATCCTGAACCGCGGCAAGATGGGCTTCGGCATCCCGCTGGGGGCGTGGTTCCGCGGCCCGCTGAAGTCCTACTGGGAGGAGCACTGCCTGTCGCGCGAGGCGCTTGAGCGCGGCTGGTTCGCCGAGGCCGGCCTGCGGCGCTACTGGGACGAGCACCAGGGCGGGCGCCGCGACCACGGCTACCGGCTTTGGGCGCTCCTGATGCTGGAGCTCTGGCACCGCTGCGCGGACGCGCCCGCCGAGCCTTCGGCCTGCTAGACGCCGCGCAGCTTCCGGATCAGGATCGAGACGCTGCGCGCCAGCCCGCCCCCGGCGCCGGTCAGGAACGTCCCCGGACCGTACTGGAACAGCTCCGGCGCGAGCCGGGCGGCGGCTCTCGGCCGGCCGTGCAGCAGCAGGGACAAGGCGTGCACGGTCAGGTCGTTGACCTGCCGCTCCTTGAACTCCCGGGTCTTGACGAGAGGGGGCGGCTCCCGGCCGCCGGGCGACGCGGACAGGATCGGCTCCAACTCGTCGAGGACGCGGCCGAAATAAGGCCCGTCCTCGTACTCGCGCAGGGCCCGCTCGTGCGCCCGTGCCGCGATCCGCTCGCGCTCCTCGTCGTGGGACAGGTAGTAGCGGATCTTCTCCAGCAGGGACGCGCGGTCGGTCCAGCAGTCGATCTCCCGGCCGATCTCGAACACGTGCGGCAGGGCCGGGTACCATTCGCTCAGGCAGAAGGAGCGCGTCATCGCGACCTCGATCGTGCGGCCCTTGTGCCCCATCTCCCGTCCGTTCGCGGGGTTCCGGCCGTGGAGCCAAGGCGTGTGCTCGAGGCGGCTGAAGCTGAGGCTGATCTTGCTGCGCCCGATCACCTTCGGCGCCTCCGCCGCCGGCAGGAACCCGTGGCGCGACCCCCGGCCGAAGCTCTCGACCTTGATCCCGTTCTCGGCGAGGAATTCCAGGTAGCGGGGGCGGTCGGTCTTGAGGCAGTTGCCCACGAAGGAGACGTCGATGTCCCGCGGCAGGCCCAGCGCGGGGTACATCTCCTTCGAGACGCTCGTCAGGCACAGCACGGCCGGGACGCCGAGCGCCCGGTAGGCGGCCACGGAGAAATAGTCGGTCGTCACGACGGCGTCGACCGCCTGAGCGTAATGCTTCGAGTGCGTGTCGAAGGTGGTCTCGTCGTCGTAGCAGACCAGGACGATCTTCAGGCCGAGGTCTTTCCTGAGTCCGCGCAGGAACTCGGGCGGCAGGAGGAAGCTGTCCCCGTAGAACGAGACGAAGAAGACCTCGATCCTCCTCTCCGCGGCGACGCGGGCGATCGAGTCCCGGGCCGCGACGATGCCCAGGCGCTTGAAGGTCTCGATGAAGTCGAGCTCGACGAGCTCGGCGCAGAGGGGGCGCAGGGCGCGGACGTGGTTGTAGCGCGCACAGTTCTCCGGGCAGAGGGCCAGGACGCGGCCGAGGCGCGGACTAGGGGGCGTCACCGAGGAGCCTGCGCTTCAGCTTGATGCGGGTGGACTTCAGGGTCTCCTCCACCGCGACGGGGCCGAACTTGGTCTTCAGCAGGTTCAAAAAGGCCGGACTGGTGTGGTACTCCATCCAGGCCGCGTCGCGGAAGGCCAGGACCTCGGCGGCGCTCAGATGCTTCGTCGGCAGGGGCTGGCAGTCGTACGAGTGCTGGGAGAAGCCCGAATAGGAGTCCGGGAGCTTCCAGCCCTCGCGGCGGGCGAGGCCGTGCAGCGGGCTGCCCGGATAGGCCATCGCCGAGTAGAAGTTGGCCTCCTCGCTGTTCATCTCCAGGGCCAGGTCGAGGGTCGCCCGCATGCTGCAGGCGTCGTCCTCGGGCAGTCCGAAGATGTAGTTGCAGATCGCGTTGATGCCGTGGTCGCGCGTCTTCTGGACGATGTCGCGGATGTTGACGTCCGCGAAGCTCCCCTTGGACGCGTCCTTGCGCACGGCGGCGCTCGCGCTCTCGACGCCCAAGGCCAGCCAGTTGACCCCGGCGCGCTTGAGCGTCTCCAGATACCGGTCCTTGACCGTGTCCACGCGCGAGTAGCACCAGATGTTGAACTTGTAGCCGCGCTCGACGATCAGCGCGCACAGCTTCAGGAAGTGGTTCGGGTTGAGGACGAACAGCTCGTCGGCGATCTTGACGTTCGTGATCCCCTGCGACGCGAAGAAGTCGAAGTCCTTGATGATGTGCTCGGGGTCCCAGTAGCGGAACACCGCGCTCTCGTCGGAGAACTCGTTCTCCTGGCGGTTGATGATGTTGATCATGCAGAACGAGCACTTCATCGGACAGCCCAGACTGGTGTAGAGGGACGCGAACGGCTGACGCTGGGAGCCGTTCGGGTAGGAATGCCAGAGGGACGTGCGGTAGTTCTTCAGCGGGAGCAGGTCCCAGGCGACCCCGGGCAGGTCGCGCGGGAGGTCTTCCTTGGCGACGATCGGGGACGGGGGGTTGAGGGCGACGTTCCCGCCGTCGCGGTAGCCGAGCCCGGGGACCTTCTCCAGCTGGTCGGTCAGGTTGCTCGCCAGCAGGGTCGAGATCGTGTAGACGCCCTCGTTCTGGCAGACGAAGTCCGCGCTGGGATGGCGCTCCAGGACCTCGCGCGAGAGCGCCGCGACGTGGCCGCCGACGAAGAGGGTCTTGATCCCGGGCGCGGCCTGCTTGAGGGCGTCGGCCAAGGCGACGGCGCCGCTCATGTTCTGGGAGCTCGCGGACGGCTGCTGCCCGTAGACGACGAAGCAGGCCACGCGCGGGTCGGCGTCCTTGATGCGGGACGCGCCGGCCGCGTCGGACAAGCGCAGAGCCTCGCAGTCGAGGACGCCGACCGAGTAGCCCCGGCCCCGGCAATGGGAGGCCAGCATCCCCGCCCAGATCGGCGGCTCGATGGCCGAGAAGTCGTTGCTGAGCTCCTGATAGACTCCGCGCGAGGAGTTGGGCTGGATGAACAGGATGTCGAGCCGCTTCACGGGTTCAGTGTATTAAAATCCGGAGTTTCCTCGCCGCGCTCCGGCGGAGCGGTCAGCGGCCGGCGCGGAGGACGGCGGTGTTGCGGTCGTCGTCGCGGATCGGGAGGGGGGCCGCGCGGAGGAGGGCGCGCAGGGACCTGTCGACGCCGGAGAAGCGCTTCGGACGGGCGCGGAAGACCTTGCGGTAGAGCAGGCTCGAGAATCCGCCGAGGCCGAAATACCAGAGCGCCTCGCCGTACTTGAGCAGGAACCGGCGCACGGGGCGCGGCAGGGACATGTAGACGAGCGCGTACTTGTAGCGCCGCGCCTTGCGGTGGCGCAGGCAGTTGAGCACGCCGTGCTTGCGCATGTAGGCCGCGGTGAGCTCGAGCAGGACGTAGTGGCGCCAGTAGACGATCTCCTCGCGCTCGTAGTCGGTGAAGTTCAGGTAATGCTTGATGCTGCTCGCGTCCACGTCGTAGAGCCCCTCGAGGTAGCGCTCCTCCTCGTCCAGAGAGGAGCCGATCAGGCCGACGGCGCGCGCGTACTCGTAGCCGGGCGTGCCGGGGATGGCCTGGAAGA
The DNA here is from genome assembly GCA_028869495.1 of Elusimicrobiota bacterium. GTDB lineage: Bacteria > Elusimicrobiota > Elusimicrobia > UBA1565 > UBA9628 > GWA2-66-18. The sequence goes on from JAGWRY010000263.1 coordinate 7,705, forward strand.
AGTTGATCGCCATGTCGTAGGGCAGGCGGATGTCCTCGGGCAAGGCCGTGGAGAGGTTGCGGATCGTCTCGTCGACGGTCTCCTCGGTCTCCCCCGGCATGCCGAGCAGGACGAGCACGCAGGTCAGCAGGCGGTGGCGATAGCAGGAGCGCAGGGCCTCGACGTTCTGCCGGACGGTCGTCTTCTTCTCCATCGTGTCGAGGATCTTCTGGCTCCCCGTCTCGATGCCGAAGCCGATCTGGACGCAGCCGGCCTCCTTCCACTCCCGGATCGTCTCGTCGTCGATGGTGCTGACGCGCGTGGCGCCGGCGATCCAGTTGAGGCGGCGCGCTTTCAGGTGCTCGACGATCTGCCGGGTCGCCTTCTTGTCGGAGCCCCAATTCTCCTCCCAGAAGAAGATCGTCCCGACGTCGTACTTTTCGACGAGCATGTCGATGTAGTCGTTGACGGACTTGGGGTCGGCGGCGGTGTAGCCCTTGTAAAAGCGGTGGCAGAACGTGCACTTGGCCACGCAGCCGATGCTGGCCGAGACCTGGCCGATCAGCTTGTGCAGGTTCTCGGGGCGGAAGTGCTCGACGAAAAAGTCGTCCATCTCGGTCTTGTTGTAGCTGCGGCGCAGACGCTGGCCGGAGAACGCGGGCTCCAGGTAGTGGTTGATGTTCGAGAAGCGCGCGACGAGGTCGTAGTTGATCTGCAGGACCTCGCGCTTCTCCGTCGCGTAGCCGGTGAAGTGCGACTCCCCGTCGAGCATGAAGATCAGGCCCGGGATGTCCTTGAACCGCGCGCGCGGCTCGAGGTGGAAGTCGCTCTCCTTGAGACGGCCGAGCAGCGCGCTGAAGGTCGGCTCGGACTCCCCGGTCACGCAGAAGTCCACCGCGGTCCGCCGGACGACGATGTTCCCGACGGAGGCCATCTCTCCGCCGAGGACCTGGACGGCCCGCGGGTAGTTCTCCTTGAGATAGAGGGACAGCTTCTTGACGTAGCCGTAGTTGTGCGACAGGATCGCGCTGAGGCCGATCACGTCCGGTTCGAACGCCTTCACGCGGGCGAGGATCTGCTCGAGGGTCGGCGTCTCCAGGTAGACGTCGTAGAACGACGTCTCGCAGTCCAGCGCCGGGTCCAGGTTCTCGATGACCCGCGTGATCGCCACGGGGGCGTCCGTGGTCGCATAAGGGCCGAGCGGTATATTCAGAAGGAGGAGCTTCACGGGGGCTCGAGGCGAGGGCTTCTCTGAGGGTAATAGAAATGAGCCCTTTCGTCAACCGGGCGTGCGGAGGGCTCGCGGAAACCTCGATATGGTAACATCCTGCCCGGATGAGCCCGAGGACCGCGCGAAAGCTCGCCGACGTCGATCTCACCCTCTACCGCCTGATGCTCAGGATCCGGCGGGCGGAGGAGCGGATCGTCGCCCTCTACCCCTCGGACAAGATCCAGAGCCCCGTCCACCTGTCCGTCGGCCAGGAGGCGGTCGCGGCCGGCGTCAGCCTGGCCCTGGCCGACGGCGACCGCGTCCACGGCACCTACCGCGGCCACGGCGTCTACATCGCCAAGGGCGGCGACCTGGGCCGGCTGTTCGCCGAGCTGTACGGCAAGGACACCGGCTGCGCCCGCGGCCGGGGGGGCTCGATGCACCTGACGGCGCCCGAGGTCGGCCTGGTCGGCTGCTCGGCGATCGTCGCCAGCCTGATCCCCGTGGCGACCGGAGACGCCCTGGCCGAGAAGATGCGCGGCGGCGGGCGCGTGGTCTGCTCGCTGTTCGGCGACGGCGCGATCGACGAAGGCGTGTTCTACGAGAGCGTCAATTTCGCGGTCCTGAAGAGCCTCCCGATCGTCTACGTCCTCGAGAACAACGGCTACGCGATCCACTCGCGCGTCCCCGACCGTCACAAGCAGACCGAGCTGTTCCGGCTGACCGAGGGTCTGGGACTGCGCGGGCGCCGCTACGACGGCAACGACGCGCGCGTCGTGTACAAGACCATGTCGGCCGCGGTCGCCGCGGCGCGGCGCGGCAAGGGCCCCGTCCTGCTCGAGTACATGACCAACCGCTGGCACGAGCACGTGGGGCCGGGCACCGATTTCCAGGAGGCCTACCGTTACCCGAAGGATCGGGAGCGCGCCCTTCGCAGCGACCCGCTGAAGATCCTGGCCGCGGCTCTCGCGCGGCGCGGCGAGTCTCGCGCGCGCTTGGACGCCGTCGCCGCCGAGATCGCCGGCGAGGTCGACGCGGCGGTGGCTTTCGCCGAGAGCAGCCCGTTCCCCCGGGCCGAGAGCCTGCGCGAAGGCCTGTACGTGGAGAGCGGGTGAAGACGAAGCGGCTCAACTACGGCCAGGCGATCCACGCGGCCCTGACCCACGCGATGGAGAAGGATCCGACCGTCTTCGTGATGGGGATCGGCGTCGACGATCACAAGGCCGTGTTCGGCACCACCAGGGGGTTCGTCGAGCGCTTCGGCCGCGCGCGCGTCTTCGACACGCCGATCTCCGAGGGCGCGATGACGGGCATCGCCGTCGGCGCCGCGTTGGGCGGGATGCGGCCGGTCCACGTCCACATCCGCGCCGACTTCCTCTATTTAGCGATGGACCAGCTTCTGAACATCGCCGCCAAATGGAGCTCGATGTCCGGCGGGCGCGCGTCCGTCCCTCTGGTGATCCGGGCGGTCATCGGCCGCAGTTGGGGACAGGGCGCGCAGCACTCGCAGAGCCCCCAGTCCATGTTCATGCACGTGCCCGGCATCAAGGTCGCGATGCCGACGACGCCCGCGGACGCGCAGGGCCTGCTGCTGGCGGCGATCGAGGATCCCAACCCGGTCGTGCTCCTGGAGCACCGCCTGCTCTACAATCTCGTCGGCGACGTCCCCGCGACTCCGGTCGCCGTCCCCTTCGGCCGCGCCGTCGTGCGCCGAGAGGGGGCGGACCTGACCATCGTCGCCGGCTCGCACATGGCCGTCGAGAGCCTGAAGGCCGCCGAGTTCCTGGCCAAGCACGGCGTCTCGGCCGAGGTCGTCGATCCGGTGACCTTGGTCCCTCTGGACCGGGACGCGATCCTGCGCTCGCTGGCCAAGACCGGGCGCCTGCTCGTCGTGGACTCGAGCTGGACGACCTGCGGCGCCAGCGCCGAGATCGCGGCGCTGGCGGCGGAGAAGGGCTTCGACTCGCTCGCCGCGCCGGTGCGCCGTCTCGGCATGCAGCCGGTCGTCTGCCCCGTCAGCAAGCCGCTCGAGAAGGCCTTCTACCCGAACGCCGAGACGATCGCAGCCGAGGCCTTCTCGATGCTGGGCCGCCCCTTCCCGGACGCTCCGGCGCCCGAACTCGTCGACGACTTCAAAGGACCCTTCTGATGGCACTGCGCTACCACCTGGCCGAAGACACCATCGACCGCGCCGACGTCGACCGCCTGATCCGCTGGCTGAAGACCTACCCGCGGCTGACCAAGGGCCGCGTGACCCTCGATTTCGAGGCCAAGTGGGGCCGCTGGCTGGGCCGCGAGCGCTCGGTGTTCTGCAACTCCGGCTCGTCGGCGAACCTGCTGATGTACGACGCCCTGCTGCTGTCCGGCCGGCTCAAGAACCGGAAGGTGATCGTGCCCAGCGTCGGCTGGGTCACCTCGGTCGCGCCCGCCATCCAGCTCGGCTTCGAGCCGATCATGTGCGAGGCCGACCCGGAGACGTTCGGCCTGGACCTCGTCCACCTGGAGAAGCTCCTGAAGCGTCACCGCCCGGGCGCGGTGATGCTCGTGCAGGTGCTCGGCGTGCCGCACAAGATGGAGGAACTCATGCGCCTGAAGAGGCGCTACGGCTTCTTCCTGATGGAGGACGCCTGCGCGGCGGTGGGCGCCGAGTACCGCGGCCGCAAGGTCGGCACCTTCGGCGACCTGGCCAGCTTCTCGTACTACTTCGGCCACCAGTTCTCGACGATCGAGGGGGGCATGGTCTCCACCGACGACGCGCGCCTGGGCGACCTCCTGCTGATGCTGCGCAGCCACGGCTGGAGCAAGGACCTGAGCCGCCCGGCGCACGCGGCGCTGGTGCGCCGCTACCGCGTCGACGACTTCCACTCGCCGTTCGTGTTCTACGAGCCGGGCTTCAACCTGCGCTCGACGGACCTGAACGCCTACATCGGCCTGGGCCAGATCGACAAGCTGTCCGCGATCGCCGCGGCCCGGCAGAAGAACCACGAGCACTACCGCCGCCGCCTGGGCGGGCGCTTCTACGCGCAGACCTGCGAGAAGGCCTCTCGCGTCTGCAGCATCTCCTTCGGTCTCCTCGCCCGCGACCGCCGGGAGCGGCGCGCGATCGTCTCGGCGCTCGACGCCGGCGGCATCGAGACGCGCATCTTCTCGGCCGGCAACCTGGGCCTGCACCCGTTCTGGATCGAGCGCTACGGCCGGGCCAGCTTCCCCTTCGCCGACCGCATCCACCATACCGGCTTCTTCCTTCCCAACAACCCGTCGCTGAAGGCCAAGGACGTCGACTTCATCTGCGACACGGTCCTGGGGGCCGTCTCGTGAGGAGGCCCGCGAAGATCCGCCGCGTCCTGATCACCGGCGTGACCGGCTCGGGCGGCAGCTACCTCGCCGAGCACATCCTCCGGCATCACGGGGACGTCGAGGTCCACGGCTTCTCGCGCTGGCACAGCACGACGCAGAACGCGGGCCGCGCGGACCGCCGCGCGATCGTCCACGAGTGCGACCTTCTCGACTTCGGCTCGGTGTTCGCCGCCCTGAAGGCCGCGCGCCCCGACGCGATCTTCCACCTGGCGGCGCACGCGAACGTGCGCGCGTCCTTCCAGACGCCCGACGCGGTCCTGAGCAACAACGTCCTCGGCACCAGCCACATGCTGGAGGCGATCCGCCAGCTGGGCCTGGATCCGATCGTCCAGATCTGCAGCACCTCCGAGGTCTACGGCCAGGTCGACCCGAAGGACGTGCCGATCACCGAGGCGGCGCCGCTGCGTCCGGTCAGCCCCTACGCCGTGTCGAAGACCGCGCAGGACCTGCTGGGCTGGAGCTATTTCCGCAGCTACGGGATGAGGGTGATCCGCACGCGCATGTTCACCTATCTGAACCCGCGGCGCACGGACCTGTTCGCGACCTCCTTCGCGCGCCAGATCGCCCGCATCGAGCTGGGGATGCAGAAGGTCCTCCTCCACGGGAATCTGAACTCGGTGCGCACCTTCATCGACGTGCGCGACGCGGTCCGGGCCTACTGGGACGCCGTCGTCTACGGCGAGCCCGGCGAGGTCTACAACATCGGCGGCACGACGACGATGACCGTCGGCGAGTGCCTGGAACGCCTGAAGGCTCTGAGCCGGAAGCGCATCCCGACCCGCGTCGATCCGAAGCTCCTGCGGCCCGCCGACGTCACGCTCCAGATCCCGTCCGTCGCGAAGTTCGCGGCGGCGACGGGCTGGAAGCCGCGCTACGCGTTCGACGACAGCCTGGGCGCCCTGCTCGAGCACTGGCGCCGGGAAACCCGCAAGGAGAAGGCCGCCGCCGCGGCCGCGCGCTGACATGACCGACCGCAAGACCGAAGTCCTGGTGACCGGAGGGGCGGGCTACATCGGCTCGGTCCTGACCGAGCTCCTGCTCTCCCGCGGCATGCGCGTCACCGTCCTCGACAGCTTCCGCTACGGGCAGAACAGCCTGCTGAACCTGTGCGCCGACGACGGCCTGACCGTCGTGCGCGGCGACTGCCGCGACGAGGAGTTGATGCGCCGCCTGCTCAAGGGCAAGCACGCCGTCGTCCCGTTGGCCGCGCTGGTCGGCGCGCCGCTGTGCGACCGCGACAAGGTCGGCGCCGAGACGATCAACCGCGACGCGGTGCGCCTGATCTGCCGCCTGGCGGCGCCGGAGCAGAAGATCCTGTTCCCGGTCACCAACAGCGGCTACGGGATCGGGGAGAAGGGCAAGTTCTGCACCGAGGACAGCCCGCTCAAGCCGATCTCGCTCTACGGCCGGACCAAGGTCGAGGCCGAGCGCGCGGTGCTCGAGCGCGGCAACGCGATCACCTTCCGGCTGGCGACCGCCTTCGGCGCCTCGCCGCGCATGCGCATGGACCTGCTGGTCAACGACTTCGTCTATCGCGCGGTGACCGACCGCGCGGTCGTGGTCTTCGAGGGCCACTTCAAGCGCAACTACATCCACGTGCGCGACATCGCGCGCGTCTTCCTGCACGGCCTCGAGAACTTCGACGCGATGAAGAACCGCCCCTACAACGTCGGCCTGGAGGACGCGAACCTGTCGAAGATCGAGCTCTGCGAGGTCATCCGGCGCGTGCTCCCGAACTTCGTCCATCACGAGGCGGCGATCGGCGAGGACCCCGACAAGCGCGATTATATCGTCTCCAACGCCCGCATCCTGTCGACCGGCTTCAAGCCGGAGTGGGGCCTGGAGCGCGGGGTGCGCGAGCTCGTCAAGGCCTACGCGATCCTGGGGCAGGTCAACCCCTACGCGAACGTCTGAGGCCCCGTGATCATCACGCGCACGCCGTTCCGGATGTCCTTCTTCGGCGGGGGGACCGACTATCCGGCCTGGTCTCGCGAGCACGGCGGCGCGGTCCTGGCCACGACGATCGACAAGTACTGCTACATCTCCTGCCGCTACCTGCCGCCGTTCTTCGAGCACAAGACCCGCGTGCTCTACTCGAAGGTCGAGACGGTCTCCGACAACTCCCTCATCGAGCATCCGGCGGTGCGCGGCGTGCTCGCCTACATGGGCGTCGAGGACGGCGTCGAGATCCATCACGACGGGGACCTGCCCGCGCGCACCGGCCTGGGATCCAGTTCCGCCTTCGTCGTCGGCCTGCTCAACGCCCTTCACGCCCTCAAGCACAACCTGCCGACCAAGATGGAGCTGGCCAAGGAGGCCATCCACATCGAGCAGGAGGTCCTGCGCGAGAACGTCGGCTGCCAGGACCAGGTGATCACCGCGTTCGGCGGCCTGCAGCGCGTCGACTTCGAACGGAGCGGCGACATCCACGTGACTCCGATGGTCGCCAGCCGCGAGCGGATCGAGGAGCTCCAGTCCCATCTCCTGCTCTACTTCACCGGCTTCTCCCGCATCGCGTCCGAGATCGTCGAGGAGCAGCTCCGGCGCATGCCGGACAAGACGAGCGAGCTGACGCGCCTGCGCGAGATGGTCGACGAGTCCATCTCCATCCTGATGGGCCGGGACGGCCTGGACGCCTTCGGGCGTCTTCTCGACGAGGGCTGGCGCCTGAAGCGCGGCCTCAGCTCGAAGGTCTCTTCGCCCGCGATCGACGAGATCTACGAGGCGGCCAAATCCGCCGGCGCGCTCGGCGGCAAGCTGATGGGCGCGGGCGGCGGCGGCTTCATGATGCTCTTCGCCCCGCCGGCGGCCCACGCGCGCATCCAGGAGAGGCTTCGGAAGCTCCTGCGCATCCCGTTCCGCTTCGAGAACGAGGGCAGCCGCATCGTCTACTACCAGCCCGGCTCGTATCCGGGCTCCGCGGCGCCGTCCGGCGCCGCCCGATGAGCGCGGCCTCCGACGCCGACGTCGTCATCCTCTGCGGCGGGCTGGGCACGCGGTTGGGCGCGGCCGCGGCGGGGCTGCCCAAGCCGCTGGTCCCGGTCGGGGACCGGACGTTTCTCGATCTCCTGATCGATCATGCCGCGCGCCACGGCTTCAAGCGCTTCATCCTTTGCGTCGGCCACAAGGCCGGGGCGGTGGAGAGCCGCATCCGCGGCGGCGGCGGCCGCGAGATCCTCTTCTCCCGGGAGACGGCGCCGCTGGGGACCGCCGGCGCGCTCAAGCTGTGCGAGCCCCTGCGCCGCTCCCGGACCAGCCTGGTGATGAACGGAGACTCGCTCTGCGAGTTCGACCCGCGCGCCCTGCTGGAGGCTCACGCGCGCGGCGGGGGCCCGGCGACGCTCGCGGTGGTTCCCGCAGGCGGGCGGACCGACGGCGGCTTCGTCGAGCTCGCCCCGAGCGGCGAGATCGCGCGCTTCAGCGAGAAGACCGAGGCCGCGCGCTGGATCAACGCCGGCGTTTACGCGCTCGACGACGCGGTGTGGCGGGAGATCCCGCCGGGGCGGGCGTGCTCGCTGGAGAGGGAGGTCTTCCCGTCCCTGCTGGGGCGGGGCCTGCGCGGCTGGGTCGCGCCCGCCGAGCTCCACGACATCGGGACCCCGGAGCGGCTGGAGGCGTTCCGCCGGCTGCGCGCCGGCCGGCGCTGAGCCCGGTCAGCGCCCGCCGCGCCCGAGGAGCCTCTTCAGCAGGCGCTTGAAGCGCGGGAACGGGTCCACGACCTCCTCGATGAAGATCGCGCGGAACTGGCGGGGGGCCGCCCTCCCGGTCCGGGCCAGCAGGCGGAGCTCCTCCCAGGCGAGCCCGAACCGAAAGCGCTTGAGGAACCGGAGGACGCAGCGCAGGCGGTACGAACCGAAATTCGTCTCGAACGCTGCGTCCGTCGCGACCGCGGCCGAGCTCCTCGTCTTGGCGCGGCGCCGGCGCTCGAGCTCCGCGATGAGGCGGGGGATCGCGAGGCGGACGTCATAGTCGACGACGGCCCGCCGGTAGCCCGCCGCGGCGACGGCCTCCCGCTCGCGCTCGTGAGCGAGGTAGTAGCGGACCTTTTCCAGGAGGTCTTCCTTGCCGCCGAAGACCGCCATCTCCTTGTCCGGCGCCAGGACGTTCTCGACGCCGGGCGCCGACTCGGTCAGGACGAAGGAGCCGCAGATGGCCGCCTCAGCGATCCGGCCCTTGATCTGCTTCGCGCCCGCCGGCGGCGCCGTCCCGGCCAGCGGCGAGACGACGGAGGCGTCGGTGAAGTTCAGATTGATCCGGCTTTGATTGAAGATCTCGACCATCCGGTCGAGCGTCACCCTCCCCCCGGGCGTTCCCTGTCCGAACGCGGAGACCGCGACGCCGTTGGCGGCCAGGAAGTCGAGGTAGGCGGTCCGCTCCTCGCGCCCGGAGAGCGCGCCGACGAAGGAGACGTCGATCGTCTTGGCGGCGTCTTCGCGTTTGACGTATTTCTCCCGGTCGCAGCAGGTGGTGAAGACGAGGGAGTCGACGCCCAGCGCGCGGAACTCGGCCGGGGTCTCGAAGGAGTCGTTGACGATCACAAGATCCATCGCCCGCGCGTAGTACTTGTCGCGGGTGCCGAAATAGTACACGGTGTCGCCGGCCAGCATCGCGGTGTAGACCCCGCGGCTCAGTTCGACGAAGAACCCGAGATCGAAGTCGAACGAGAGGGGATCGTTGGCGAAGACCAGCGTCGCGACGCCTTCGTCGCGGACGAAGCGGCGGATGAAGTCCTGGGCGCCCCGGTGGCCGAGGCGGAGGTAGAGCCCGCGGTGGTCGAGGAACAGCGCGCCGTTGCGGACGAACTCGCGCCGGTAGGCGCTGTACGCGTCGTTCGAGGGGTTCTCCGCGTCGGGGCCCAGGAAGAGGATCTTGTCGGACGGCACGGCGCTCAGCCGATCTTGAGGGCCGACAGGATGAACTGCACTCCGATGGCCGCCAGCAGGAGGCCCATCAGGCGGGTGATGATGTTGAGGAGCGTCGGCGAGAGCTTCTTGGCTCCCTCGGCGGCCAGCGTCAGCGTCGCGTAGCTGGCCAGCGCGACCAGGACGATCAGCCCGTAGAAGACCGCCTTGTGCGGCAGGGTCGTCGCGCGGCCGGCCAGCACGATCGAGGTCGTGATCGCGCCCGGCCCGGCCAGCAGCGGCACCGCGAGCGGCGTGATCGCGATGTCCTCCTTGCTCATGCCTTCGGCGACCTCCTCGGGGGTCTCCTTCAGCGGCGACTTCTGCGCGCGCAGCATGTCCAGCGCGGACAGCAGGAGGACGAGGCCTCCGGCGATCTGGAAGGCGTTCAGCGTGATGCCGAACAGACGGAAGATCCAGGGGCCCAGCAGGGCGAAGGCGGCCAGGACCCCGGCCGTCGTCACGCAGGCGGTGCGCGCCATCCGCCGGCGCGCGGCGGGCGTGTCGTCCGCGGTCATCGCCAGGAACGTCGGGATCGCCGCGAACGGATCGACGATCGCGAAGAGCGAGCCGAAGGTCAGGAACGCGTAGGCGAGCACCCGCGCATTCTAGCTTTTCCGAAAAGCTAGAATCCCGGCATGACCGCGAGAGAGACGCCGCGCCGCTCCCGCCGCCGATGAGCGCCGCGCCCGGCCTGACCGTCGTCCTGCCGACGCTCGACGAGGGCGCGGGCCTGAAGGTCCTCCTGCCGCGCGTGCAGGCGCTCTTCCGGACGCTCGGCGTCGAAGGCGAGATCCTCGTCGTCGACGGCGGCTCGAAGGACGACACCGCCGACGTCGCGCGCGCGCACGGCGCGCGCGTCGAGAGGCAGAAGGGCAAGGGCTTCGGCTCGGCGGTGCGCGAGGGCCTGCTCGCCGCCGGCGCCGAGTGGATCGCGATCCTCGACGCCGACGGCTCGCACGCGCCCGAGGCGCTCGAGGGCTTCTGGAAGGACCGCGGCGCCGCCGAGCTGATCGTCGGCTCGCGCTACTGCCGCGGAGGCTCGGCCGAGATGCCGCTGAGCCGGCAGGTCCTGAGCCGCTCGCTCAACCACGTGACGCGCCGGGTCCTGGATCTCCCGGTGCGCGAGTCGTCGAGCGGCTTCCGCCTGTACCGCGCCTCGGCCGCGCGCCCGGCGGCGGCGGCCTCCCGCGCGACCGACTTCTCGGTCCAGCAGGACCTGCTCGTCGGCATCCTGGCCGCCGGAGGGCGCGTGCTCGAGCGCCCGATCCACTACGCGCCGCGCGTCGGCGGCGCGTCGAAGGCAAACGCTTGGAAACTCTTGCCGGCCTACCTCGGTCTTCTCCTGAGATTGAAGGGCCGGCGCGGCGGCTGGCGCACGGAGTGGGGCCCGGCGGCCGCCGTCGTCCTGTCGGCCGGCGTCGCCTTCGGGCTGGGCGGGAACGCGCGCGACGCGCTGGTGCTGGCGCTGGGCGCCCTCTTCGTCCACGAGACCGTCCGCCTGCGCTTCGGCCGCGGGGCCTCGGCGGCGGC